>NZ_JBRREK010000158.1:0-211 GCF_056760235.1 Stenotrophomonas sp. STEN018 | reverse complement strand
CCCCCCCCCCCCCCCCCCCCCCCCCCCCCCCCCCCCCCCCCCCCCCCCCCCCCCCCCCCCCCCCCCCCCCCCCCCCCCCCCCCCCCCCCCCCCCCCCCCCCCCCCCCCCCCGCCCCCCCCCCCCCCCCCCCCCCCCCCCCCCCCCCCCCCCCCCCCCCCCCCCCCCCCCCCCCCCCCCCCCCCCCCCCCCCCCCCCCCCCCCCCCCCCCCC
>NZ_JBRREK010000157.1:0-243 GCF_056760235.1 Stenotrophomonas sp. STEN018 | reverse complement strand
AGCCATGCTCGGCAGAGGCCTTCCCGGCAATCCATCAGGTTTTGTAGGAGCGGCATCAGCCGCGAAGCCGATGGTGAATCAGATTGCAGATATAGCCGGCGTTTCATTGCTACCAGCTTCGCGGCTCACACCGCTCCCACAAAGCATGGCGCGCGAGCACCCGTAGTACCGAGCCATGCTCGGCAGAGGCCTTCCCGGCAATCCATCAGGTTTTGTAGGAGCGGCATCAGCCGCGAAGCCGAT
>NZ_JBRREK010000156.1:0-247 GCF_056760235.1 Stenotrophomonas sp. STEN018 | reverse complement strand
ATCCCGCGAGCTGTGGCATGATCGGCTTGCGTTAGGTTGTACAAGCAGGGCAGCGTTGGCCATGGGTTATGCAATTGGCTGCAGCCGCCTAACGGTTCATTCAAGCCGAACTCGCTTCGCGGGTCGGCTTAATTCCAGAGTTAGGCGGCAGTGTGCGGGTTGGCTGGCCATTCTTCTGTCGGCAGCAACATCAGCAATTCACCGGTCGGCTCCGGGTAGCAGTTCCAACTGTTCCTGGCATCGGCTA
>NZ_JBRREK010000155.1:0-284 GCF_056760235.1 Stenotrophomonas sp. STEN018 | reverse complement strand
ACTGGGCAGTGAGGCGTAAGACGAAGTGGCGAGCTGGCCGGTGCCAGGAACAGTTGGAACTGTTACCCGGAGCCGACCGGTGACTTGCCGATGTTGCTGCCGAAAGAAGAAAGGCCAGCCAAGCGAACACACCGCCGCCTAACTCTGGAATTAAGCCGACTCGCGAAGCGGGTGGGACTTCCTTCGAAAAAGTGGACACCTGTTGGTCAATGGCAGGTGCGCTCGAATTCCATTGGTGTTTGATAACCAAGTGCCGAGTGTAGGCGCTGGTTATTGTAAAAATC
>NZ_JBRREK010000154.1:0-340 GCF_056760235.1 Stenotrophomonas sp. STEN018 | reverse complement strand
CTATGGAACCACCCGATCCCATCCCGAACTCGGAAGTGAAACGTAGCCGCGCCGATGGTAGTGCAGCCTAAGCTGTGCGAGAGTAGGTCATCGTCAGGGTTTTATCTAAAAACCCCGCTGCTCACGCAGCGGGGTTTGTCTTTTTATGTAAGCCAGGTGTTTTACAGCCTGGGTTAGTTCCGCAAGGAAACGCATTGGAGCTGGCGCAAGGCGCTGCTCAAACCGCCTTCCTGATGAAATTAGCGCTATGGAACCACCCGATCCCATCCCGAACTCGGAAGTGAAACGTAGCCGCGCCGATGGTAGTGCAGCCTAAGCTGTGCGAGAGTAGGTCATCGTC
>NZ_JBRREK010000153.1:0-350 GCF_056760235.1 Stenotrophomonas sp. STEN018 | reverse complement strand
AGAGTTAGGCGGCAGTGTGCGGGTTGGCTGGCCATTCTTCTGTCGGCAGCAACATCAGCAATTCACCGGTCGGCTCCGGGTAGCAGTTCCAACTGTTCCTGGCATCGGCTAGCTCGCCACTTCGTCTTACGCCTCACCGTCGTGCCGCAATCATTTCATCGCACTTCGGTGGCAACGCTCGGCAAGGTTTCCTGGGCAAGCTCCATCCCGCAGGCTGTGGCATGATCGGCTCGCGTTGGGTTGTACAAGCAGGGCAGCGTTGGCCATGGGTTATGCAATTGGCTGCAGCCGCCTAACGGTTCATTCAAGCCGAACCCGCTTCGCGGGTCGGCTTAATTCCAGAGTTAGGC
>NZ_JBRREK010000152.1:0-350 GCF_056760235.1 Stenotrophomonas sp. STEN018 | reverse complement strand
GGTAGCCTTGAAATGATCGGTATAGCGATAGGTGCTTCTGGGGCCTGGACGGGGCATTGGGATACTCCTGATCGTTAGGTCAGGGTGTCCACTAAAGCGAAGGAGCTACCGCGTCGGCTTGAATGAACCGTTAGGCGGCTGCAGCCAATTGCATAACCCATGGCCAACGCTGCCCTGCTTGTACAACCCAACGCGAGCCGATCATGCCACAGCTCGCGGGATGGAGCTTGCCCGGGAAACCTTGCCGAGCGTTGCCGCCGAAGTGCGATGAAATGATTGCGACTGGGCAGTGAGGCGTAAGACGAAGTGGCGAGCTGGCCGGTGCCAGGAACAGTTGGAACTGTTACCCG
>NZ_JBRREK010000151.1:0-357 GCF_056760235.1 Stenotrophomonas sp. STEN018 | reverse complement strand
GCACGATTCTCCGCACCGGCATATCCGCTGTCGCCATAGACCTCCTGTTCGCGGCCATGCAACAGGTGCTGCACCTGGGTGACGTCACCCACATTAGCCGCCGTGCAATGCACGTGGTGAACGAGCCCGGAGTGCTCATCCACACCGATATGCGCCTTCATCCCGAAGAACCACTGATTGCCCTTCTTGGTCTGATGCATCTGCGGATCACGCTTGCCGTCGTCGTTCTTGGTTGACGATGGCGCGTTGATGATCGTTGCATCGACAATGGTGCCGGCGCGCAGGCTCATGCCCTTACGCGCAAGGTGCGCGTTGATCTGCTTGAACATTGCCGCCGCCAACTGATGCTTCTCCAGA
>NZ_JBRREK010000150.1:0-410 GCF_056760235.1 Stenotrophomonas sp. STEN018 | reverse complement strand
AGCGCCTTCTTCGTAGGCCGCGACGTTTCCGTCGTAGCGAGCCGCCCATTATATGGTGGCTTTTCTGCTTCGTCAACACCTTTTTGAGAGGTTGTTGACTTGGCGGCTTCAAGGTTGAGCCCGAAGGCTTTTCGTCGAAGCGAGCCGCCTATTATGGCAGGCTTTTTGTTTCCGTCAACACCTTATTTGATGAACTTGAAGTTCTTCGTGAAGTTGTTGAGCTAACCCAGGCTGTAAAACACCTGGCTTACATAAAAAGACAAACCCCGCTGCGTGAGCAGCGGGGTTTTAGATAAAACCCTGACGATGACCTACTCTCGCACAGCTTAGGCTGCACTACCATCGGCGCGGCTACGTTTCACTTCCGAGTTCGGGATGGGATCGGGTGGTTCCATAGCGCTAATTTCATC
>NZ_JBRREK010000149.1:0-455 GCF_056760235.1 Stenotrophomonas sp. STEN018 | reverse complement strand
AAGTTATAGTATTCCGTGTCAGGAATCTGTCTACTTATCAGCGTCCGCGGAACTGCAGGATTTCTGGCTTTGTTGTTCGCAACGAGGGCTAATTCTGGAGTTCCGTATAAGGCATAATCAATAACGACATCTCGGCTGATAATCAGCGCAGTAACTTTAGCCAATCTCGCTGCAATTTCCATGTCAGGAATTTGTCCACTTATTCCAATGATGATGAGAACTGCAGCATTGACTTAGATCGCCAGTGCTCAGTACTGGCCATCATGTAGCTTTTATCGCTTTAGCGCCTTAACTTATTTAAGTGGCGTAACTTGCATAACTTATGCATCCTATTTAAGTGATGTAAGTTATAGTATTCCGTGTCAGGAATCTGTCTACTTATCAGCGTCCGCGGAACTGCAGGATTTCTGGCTTTGTTGTTCGCAACGAGGGCTAATTCTGGAGTTCCGTATAAG
>NZ_JBRREK010000148.1:0-460 GCF_056760235.1 Stenotrophomonas sp. STEN018 | reverse complement strand
GATTGGTGTGATTCTGTCGGGCTCGTTGTTCACTGCCGAATAGGCAGCTCAGAAAGTCGCAGCGAATAAAAACGGCCGTTTCGTGACGTTCACTGCCGAATAGGCAGCTCAGAAAATCGACCGCCTTCAGCTCTACTTCAAGGCGGTGTTCACTGCCGAATAGGCAGCTCAGAAACCGCTACAGCTTGCTGAACAGTATTAAAAACCCCGTTCACTGCCGAATAGGCAGCTCAGAAATGGAACAAATACCCCTGTTAGTCCTGGTCACAGTTCACTGCCGAATAGGCAGCTCAGAAAAGGTGCTGGGACAGGTGCAGATGGTGCACCAGATTCACTGCCGAATAGGCAGCTCAGAAATACTTTTTTAAAGTTGTCAAGGACAAACCGAGGTTCACTGCCGAATAGGCAGCTCAGAAATGCACTACATGTTATATAAAAGGTGAGCTATATGTTCACTGCC
>NZ_JBRREK010000147.1:0-533 GCF_056760235.1 Stenotrophomonas sp. STEN018 | reverse complement strand
CCAGCCGGCGATCACGCGCTGCACGATGCCCAGCACCGGGCCAATGGCTTCTGGCTTGCTGGCGAACAGGAAACGCAAGGGGTACGGAAAGCTCAGCACCCATTGCCGCACCGGCCGCGGGCCGAACACCTCGTCCACCAGATGCCGCGCCGACTCGGCCATGCGCCGCGCGCCGCAGCTCGGGCACAGCCCGCGCTTCTTGCAGGAATACGCCACCAGCCTCTCGGCACGACAGTGCTCGCAGACCACGCGCAGGAAGCCGTGCTCGAGCACGCCGCAGCGCAGGTAGGTCTCGAACTCCTCGCGCACATACTCGGGCAGCGGGCGGTCTTCTACCTCACGGCGCGCGATGAAGTCCGGGTAGTGCGCCTGCACTAGGGCCTGTTAATACTATCGCAACGATTCGACGATCAGTGCGAAGCGGATGAAGGCCGCGAACATGACGTCGAGCTTGTCGAAGCGGCTGAAGATGCGGCGGAACCCTTTCAGACGGCGGAACAGGCGCTCGATTTCGTTGCGGCGCTTGTAGATCT
>NZ_JBRREK010000146.1:0-566 GCF_056760235.1 Stenotrophomonas sp. STEN018 | reverse complement strand
AGCGCTATGGAACCACCCGATCCCATCCCGAACTCGGAAGTGAAACGTAGCCGCGCCGATGGTAGTGCAGCCTAAGCTGTGCGAGAGTAGGTCATCGTCAGGATTTAAACCTAAAACCCCGCTGCCAAAAGCAGCGGGGTTTTTCTTTGTCCGGAGCAAAGACAGGCCTTTGGCAGCGGCCGCGGGCTTTTGTGGGAGCGGCGCTGGGTGGCCTAGGGCCATCAGCCGCGAGCTCGTAGCTGATCGATCGCGGTAGAGCGTAGCCATGCCGCGCTGGGGCCTTACCAGGCAACCAACGGCGCACGCACTTGTAGGAGCGGCGTCAGCCGCGAAGCTCGTAGAAATAACGAGGCAGAAAGGCTCGAGCGAAGCCAGAAGCCAAAAGCTCCCCTCATCCCAACCCTTCTCCCGCAAGCGGGAGAAGGGCTAAGGCAACAGCAACAGCCAACAGCAACAGCCAACAGCCAACAGCCAACAGAAACAGCCACCAGCAACAGCCAACAGCAACAGCCAATAGCAACAGCCAACGCCAACGCCAACGCCAACGCCAACGCCAAAGCCAAAGC
>NZ_JBRREK010000145.1:0-615 GCF_056760235.1 Stenotrophomonas sp. STEN018 | reverse complement strand
GTTGTACAAGCAGGGCAGCGTTGGCCATGGGTTATGCAATTGGCTGCAGCCGCCTAACGGTTCATTCAAGCCGAACCCGCTTCGCGGGTCGGCTTAATTCCAGAGTTAGGCTCCAATGCTCAATGTCCTCAGACAAGCTTGTTACGACGGGGGCACCCTGCGGCATGTACGCGAGGCGTCTCTAGATCCTGGCTCCCCACGCATCGCTGCGATAGAGCTGCAGTTTGATGCTCTCACTATTACGATCGCTGCCGTGAGCGACGATGATACGGTGCAGATCCTGCCCGGACCAATACAGACCGCCTCACGCCCTGGCTCCGGCCCTTTGTGGCCTCTTTGCGTTGGAAAATCTTTGCAATGGGCATGGCTCATGACCAATCAGCAGGGCTACACAGACGGCGTTAGGCTTGAGTTTGGTGAATCAGACAATCCAGAATCGGTCTTGGTAGATTTGGTGGTGGCTGCTTCCGGGCTCGATTCATTCCAAGCCGTCCCGGTTGGGGCCTAACAATTCATTCAAGCCGAACCGGTAGCTCCTTCGCTTTAGTGGACACCCTGACCTAACGATCAGGAGTATCCCAATGCCCCGTCCAGGCCCCAGAAGCACCTATCGCT
>NZ_JBRREK010000144.1:0-734 GCF_056760235.1 Stenotrophomonas sp. STEN018 | reverse complement strand
ATTCGAGAAACAAAAATCGGGTCGTCGCTTTGCTCGGTTTTTCCCGCTTAGGATTTTTATGGGAGCTTGTAATCAGGGAAGAAAGGTTTTGGAATTTTTATTGTGGGGTCGTCACTCGTAGACACTCGTTCGGCTTTTCCCGAAATAACATGAAGGGCGCACTTTACCATTGGAGAAATCCAATGGGTGCGGAACGCCAAAAAGGGAAAATTTTTAATTTTTCGTTTTTGGCGTTGTCAGGGTCTTAGGGATGAAGTCCCTAACGTGCTTAGGTTTCTCAATGAAATTGAGAAACGTCTAAGCGCGCCATCAAATTTTTGATGGAAGTGCAGGCGACAATCTCTAGAACGGATTTAACAAAATTGCAGACATTAGGCTCAATTATTTTGTTGTCATTCTTTGAGTATTGAGCCTGTACTTTTGCGGTATTTGATTAGAAAAAATTAGTCTGCATATTCGTTATATTTTGGCGCATAAACATATTTTCGGTATTCAGATTTGAACTGGAATGCTATTCGACCCTCTCCAACGTCCTGCACTTCCTCAGATGAAGAAATCATTTCTTCGGTAGTAATTTCATCTTCAGGCTTAAGAATCCCCTTTAAAACGCCTCCTGTTGCGATAAAACGCATCTTATGGACTTGTTTGGTCATCTCATGCAACCAAGCACCCTTATCGCCCTCTAAAGCCAAATCAGACGGTTTTACGCTGTATTTGAGCGTTTCACAGATTGC
>NZ_JBRREK010000143.1:0-763 GCF_056760235.1 Stenotrophomonas sp. STEN018 | reverse complement strand
GGATGAAGGCCGCGAACATGACGTCGAGCTTGTCGAAGCGGCTGAAGATGCGGCGGAACCCTTTCAGACGGCGGAACAGGCGCTCGATTTCGTTGCGGCGCTTGTAGATCTCGGTGTTGTACGCCCATGGCTGGGCCCGCAGCGGATGCGGGGGCACGACCGGATCCAGGCCCAGATCCAGCGCGAGCTGCCGGGTTTCATTGCCCTCGTAGGCGCGATCCATGACCAGATGGCAGCGCACGGGCAGGGGTGGCAGGGCATGCAGCAGGGCGCGACCGGCTGGGGCATCGCCCGCCTGGCCCGGCGAAAGCGAGAAGGCTAACGCGCAGCGGGAATCCGCGGCAGCCATATGAATTTTGGTGGTCCAGCCTCCGCGGGAGCGGCCGATGGCCTGCGGGCCGTTTTTTTTCGTGCGCCGGTGCCGTCCGGGTGGACCTTGACGATCGTACTGTCCAGGCTGACCGCCTCCAGCCGCACCCGGACCAGCTGTTCGGCCTGCATGCGCTCGAAGACCCGATCCAGGACCCCGGCCTTGGCCCACCGGTTCATCCGCGTGTAGATCGTGTGCCAGTTGCCGAACCGCTTGGGCAGGGCCCGCCACTTGCAGCCATTTTCGGCCACGAACAGGATCGCGTTGAGCACTTGAAGGTTGTCCAGCGACACATTGCCCCGCTGCCGCGGCAGGCAATCCTCGATACGCGCGAATTGCGCAGGCGTAAGTTCCATGCGCAGTATGTTAGCACGTAGTGTTAACAGGCCCTAG
>NZ_JBRREK010000142.1:0-778 GCF_056760235.1 Stenotrophomonas sp. STEN018 | reverse complement strand
CCCGGCAAGGTGGCCTTGGTCGCGGTTATGAGAAAGATGCTGGTCATCCTCAATGCTCGTAAACGAGATGCGGAGGCCGCTATGGCCTCCGGCTGACAAGACAGTTGCTACAGATGCGGCTTTGCTGGTGAGGCCCCTGCCGAGCATGGCTCGGCACTACAGCAATCAGCGCAGGCGCAGCGCCAAACCTACCGCCTGCACCAACCCATAGCTGACCAAGGCCGCCGCCAAGGCCAAGGTCAACGGGCTGGCGTTACCCATGCCCTGCCCCATGCCCTGGCTGAAAGCACCGCCATACCAGCGCCAAGCCAATCGCCCGATCAGCAATACCGCCAAGGCACCGCCGATCCAGGGATTCGGCGTATAGCCGGGCTGCCCATCGCGCGAACTGATCAGCGTGTGTTTGAGTGCAAACACCCCCAAGCCAACACCGGCAACCGCGCCTGCGGCAACACCCCAGGCCACATGCGGGATATACGCCGCTGCAAGCACCAGCATCGCACTCACCAGCAACAGGATGCCGATACGAATGCCATTGCGAACGGGTCGCCACGGTTGCCAACCAAAGTGGCGACGGATGCGCCGGTAATACAACCAGCCGAACCCGGCCGTCATCAACCAAGGCATGTAGACGGGCAATGCAGCAGGCATGAAGCGTCCCTCGCGTTGTAGGAGCGGCGTAAGCCGCGAAGCTGACAATGCATCCGACATCTGTAGTGGGGGGGGCCCGGGCGCCGGGGGGGGGGGGGGGGAGAGGAGAGGCAAGCGAGGGGAGGCG
>NZ_JBRREK010000141.1:0-795 GCF_056760235.1 Stenotrophomonas sp. STEN018 | reverse complement strand
CCCCGCCCCCCCCCCCCCCCCCCCCCCCCCCCCCCCCCCCCCCCCCCCCCCCCCCCCCCCCCCCCCCCCCCCCCCCCCCCCCCCCCCCCCCCCCCCCCACTACAGATATCGGATGGATTGCCAGCTTCGCGGCTTACGCCGCTCCTACAACACTCCTACACCGACAAATCCGCCTCACCCGACGGATTGCTCTGCAGCAACTCCAGATGCCGTTGCTCCATTTCCTGGCGCAACTGGCGGCGGATCTGCGCGGCAGCGAAGCGACGCTTCTCATCGCTGGTCTCCGGCTGCAGCGACGGCACTGGCGTCGGCCGACCATCGTCGTCCACCGCCACCATGGTGAAGAAGCAACTATTGGCATGACGCACCGCACCCTTGCGGATGTCCTCGGCAACGACCTTGATGCCGATTTCCATCGATGAGTTGCCGGTGTAATTCACCGAAGCCAGGAAGGTGACCAGTTCGCCGACGCCGATTGGTTGGCGGAAGGTCACCTGATCCACTGACAGCGTCACCACGTAGTTGCCGGCATAACGGCTGGCACAGGCATAGGCAACCTGGTCGAGCAGGCGCAGGATCGCACCGCCGTGGACCTTGCCGGAAAAATTGGCCATCTCCGGCGTCATCAGGACGGTCATCGACAGCTGGTGGGCTTTGTGTTCGCTCATGGCGGCTACTGCGACTGCGGGAAGAGCAGGCTACACCGTAGTGGGGGGGGGGGGGGGGGGGGGGGGGGGGGGGGGGGGGGGCGGGGGGGGGCGGCGGGGGGGGGACGGGGCGGGCGGGGGGGGGGTT
>NZ_JBRREK010000140.1:0-980 GCF_056760235.1 Stenotrophomonas sp. STEN018 | reverse complement strand
ACCACCAACGCACATTTGAAACCGATGGATCCCTGCTGGCGGCTATCCGCAGCTACGTAGATTTTTACAATAACCAGCGCCTACACTCGGCACTTGGTTATCAAACACCAACGGAATTCGAGCGCACCTGCCATTGACCAACAGGTGTCCACTTTTTCGAAGGAAGTCCCACTCGCTTCGCGAGTCGGCTTAATTCCGGAGTTAGGCGGCGGTGTGCGGGGTTGGCTGGCCATTCTTCTGTCGGCAGCAAACTCAGCAATTCACCGGTCGGCTCCGGGTAACAGTTCCAAGTGTTCTTGGCACCGGCCAGCTCGCCACTTCGTCTTACGCCTCACTGCCAGGTCGCGATCATTTCTTCGCACTTCGGCGGCAACGCCGCGGCAAGGTTTCCCGGGCAAGCTACATCCCGCAAGCTGTGGCATGATCGGCTCGCGCTGGGTTGTACAAGCAGGGCAGCGTTGGCCATTGACTATGCAATTGGCTGCAGCCGCCTAACGGTTCATTCAAGCCAAACTCGCTTCGCGAGTTGGCTTAATTCCAGAGTTAGGCCCCATGGACACTGTCGCAGTGAAGAAGGTGAAAAGGTTCTCGCCCGGCGATGAATCGGCTGAAGTGACGCTAGCAAGTGGGAAAGGAGAGATTGTCGCCTTCAGCTATCCCTGCGAACTTTCGGAGGGCCAAGCCATACCCAATCTTCTTTACGGTATGACCAGAGAGGTGCGCTCTGCGTTCCTTTCCGATTGGCCGGAGAGTATCAAAGATGCACTGGCCGCCGAGCGCCTTGAGCGGGTTGGACCTTTGGGATATCGCGGCTGTGGGAGAGTCATTGACCAATCAGCAGGCTTGGTAGAGGTTCTTGGCTTTATTCTTAAGGAAGCTCTGAACAACTCCCCCGAAGCTGCCAGACTGCAATCCGCGATTTGAGAGCTTGATCGACCCATGCAACTAACCTTTGGCGACGCCGAACAACAAGGCCGACG
>NZ_JBRREK010000139.1:0-1034 GCF_056760235.1 Stenotrophomonas sp. STEN018 | reverse complement strand
GCGAGTCTGGCGGGTAGGAAGCGGCCGCGCAAGCGCCGCTTTGGGCACAGATCGGGCACAGATCGGGGGTTCATGCGTGGGTTTTCGACATCGCGGGGCCACGCAGCGGCTCAGTGCGTAGCCATTTCTCACCGAATCCCGGCACAGGGCCGAGCGCAGCCCTGCGGGGTCGTGGCCGCATCGGATCGGATTCTGCTTTCGCTTCCGGTTGAGTGGCCGGCACCTCGTCACGCGGCCGGCGGCGGGGCGCGCGCTGCGGGCCGGTAGTGCGCTTGCTCCAGCGCGCCGTGCTTCTCGAAGTGGGCGAGGATGGCGCGGATGGCCTTGGGGTCTTCGATGCTGGCGACGATCCGCACCGCGCCGCCGCAGTGGGCGCAGGTGGTGACGTCGATGGAAAAGACCCGCTTGAGCCGTTGCGCCCAGCTCATCGCACGGCGCTTCTGCTCGGGGCTGCGCGGCTCGTCGTGGGCGCTTGCGTCAACCGGCGCCGCATCGCCCGCAGGCCGCTTGCCGCGCCCCGATGGCGTCACCTGCGCGCGCAGGTTTGCATTCGGGGCGAATACGCCGTGGAAGCGGGTGAGATGCGCGCGAGGTGGCGGGACCAGTGCCGCCAGCTTGGCGATGAAGTCCACCGCATCCCATTCGACATGCGTGGTCCCATTTCGCCACGGCGTCTTGAGCTGATACCGCACCCTACCCTGCGGTGAGATCGACAGCCGCTGCTCGCTGATCGCCGGGCGCGTGATGTAGCGGCACAGCTTTTCGAGCTTGTGGCTTTCGTGTGCTTCCGCGGCCACGCCGGCATGCAGCGAGAAGCCGCCGACCTTGCCGGCGTCGCCCTCCAGCGAGCCTGCGTCACCGGGCAATGTTTGCAGCGTGACGACCTTGCGGCCAGCGTCGCGACCGGTGGCGATGCGGTAGGTCATCGAACTCATCCGCAGCCCATCCATGCCGTCGTCGCTACCCGCGCTGTCGGACAGGAACACGGATTCGTCTTCGCCTTCGAGCCAGCCGCGGCGCGACAGGTGCCGGCA
>NZ_JBRREK010000138.1:0-1147 GCF_056760235.1 Stenotrophomonas sp. STEN018 | reverse complement strand
GTAGCAACTGTCTTGTCAGCCGGAGGCCATAGCGGCCTCCGCATCTCGTTTACGAGCATTGAGGATGACCAGCATCTTTCTCATAACCGCGACCAAGGCCACCTTGCCGGGCTTGCCTTGGCTGATCAGCGAGTCGAAGAACTCCCGCAGCCTTGGCTCGTAACGTCTTGCGGTCAGGGCGGCCATGTACAGCGCCTCTCGGACGACGGCGCGACCTCCGGTGATGCTTCGCCGGCCTTTCCAGGTTCCGCTCTCCCGATTCATCGGGGCCACGCCCACCAGTGCTGAGATCGCTTTGCCGCTGAGCTGGCCAAGCTCCGGCAGCTCACAGGCAAGGGTTGCCATCAGAACCGGCCCTGCGCCCTTGAGATTGGCAAAGTTTTTCCAGCCTTTTTGGTCCCCCAGCAATTCGCTGATGGTTTGATTCAGCTGTTTTATATCGCTGCTGATCCCCTGCAGATGCTTGTTGACCATCGCAATCAGAGTGGCATCGTTGAAGCCACGCAGACGTTGTCGTTCACTCACACGCATCTGGACCAGATGCCGACGGCGCAGGCAAAGCTCGCCCAAACGACGCTGCCACGGTGCTGGTGGTACATAGCGCGTCAACTTCAGCACATTGGCCATATGCGCCAGGACCGAGGCATCAATGCGGTCAGTTTTGGCAAGCCTGCCTGTGGCCGTGGCGAAGCTGTGGCCCCGGCCAGGGTTGATGCGCACCACCGGTAGTCCAGCGTCGTGCAGTGCGTCCAGCGCCTTCTGCTCATAGCCGCCACTGGCTTCCAGTACCACCTGTTTGATCGGCAATTTTCGCAGCCATCGGATCAAGCTGGCGAAGCCGCTCTTGGTGTTCTTGAACTGCCGAAACGCCTGTTCATGAACTGCTACATCCAGGGTTTCACCGCTTACATCAATCCCGATCCCAAACATGGCGCAACTCCGCTAGGCTGACAGGGCCGAGAGCTCCCCCCGCTTGCCCAGTCTTATCAGTGCGAGCGCCATACTCGACCAACTGTTCGGGCGGATCAGGGAGAAACCGGCGCGGGGATCCTTGCTACCAAGCGATCGAAAAGACCTAGTGCCGAACGGTCGCCCGCGCCGGGCTCTCGGCACCTAAGGTGACAGACCGCTAAGAGATAAGTGCCGA
>NZ_JBRREK010000137.1:0-1178 GCF_056760235.1 Stenotrophomonas sp. STEN018 | reverse complement strand
CGACCCCACAATAAAAATTCCAAAACCTTTCTTCCCTGATTACAAGCTCCCATAAAAATCCTAAGCGGGAAAAACCGAGCAAAGCGACGACCCGATTTTTGTTTCTCGAATGAGAAACGCGGAAGCGTGCATTACTGAAAAATCATCACGAATTGGCTAGGGGTGAAAAATCAAAAAAAAGGCATCTGAAAAGGGGGCAAAAATGGGGATTTTTGGGGTGTTTTTCCTTGTATTTATTATTAAGGGATAACTTCGATTCTTAAAATATGGCTGTGAGCCTTATGTGGTGTGGTTTTGGGGTGTATTTGACAGATAGATAAAAAGCCCGTAAATTTTGATGTGCGACCAACAAAACTTAAACGAGCTTTTTAATGACTCAATCTTGCCACAATTCCGATCTTGGAATCAATTTTTTAACAGAAATTTCACCTCATGAAGTTTCTTGGGATGAACATCGTTCTGATGCTGAATCCGTTAAAATTCTCTATAACTACTCCATTGAACTTTCAAAATATGCAGATCGCATTAACGGCTGTTCAGGCATTTTGAAATTTGGCGTTAATCCCGATGAGGGAAAATTAGTTCTCAAGCAAGCATTTTTTTGCCGTGTTCGTCATTGCCCTGTGTGTCAGTGGCGCAGATCTCTACTTTGGAGGGCGGTTATGTTTCAGCAATTGCCAAATATTCAGGAACGCTTTCCTACCCATCGTTGGGTATTTCTAACCCTCACCGTGAAAAACCCACCTGTTACCGAATTGCGTGACACCTTGAAGCACATGAATGATTCATGGAAGCGATTGATTGAAACCAAGCGGTTTAAGTCGGGTGTAGCAGGTTTTTTAAGAACAACGGAAGTAACCAGGGGAAACGATGGAAAAATGATGGCACATCCGCATTTTCATGCCTTGCTATTGGTTAAGCCTAGTTACTTCACGATTAATTATATAAAACAAGGTGATTGGGTCGAAATGTGGGCAAAAGCCTTGAGAGCTGACTACTTGCCATCGGTGAACGTGAAAGCCGTAAAAGCCACTTTAGACGAAAAAGGGCGTAAGCAACTCGATAAAGCAATCTGTGAAACGCTCAAATACAGCGTAAAACCGTCTGATTTGGCTTTAGAGGGCGATAAGGGTGCTTGGTTGCATGAGATGACCAAACAAGTCCATAAGATGCGTTTT
>NZ_JBRREK010000136.1:0-1182 GCF_056760235.1 Stenotrophomonas sp. STEN018 | reverse complement strand
CGACCCCACAATAAAAATTCCAAAACCTTTCTTCCCTGATTACAAGCTCCCATAAAAATCCTAAGCGGGAAAAACCGAGCAAAGCGACGACCCGATTTTTGTTTCTCGAATAAGAAACGCGGAAGCGTGCATTACTGAAAAATCATCACGAATTGGCTAGGGGTGAAAAATCAAAAAAAAGGCATCTGAAAAGGGGGCAAAAATGGGGATTTTTGGGGGTGTTTTTCCTTGTATTTATTATTAAGGGATATCTCTGATTTTAAAAATATGGCTCTAAGCCTTGTGTGGTATGGCTTTGATTGGTGTTTGACAGGTCAATAAAAAAGCCCGTATAGTTGGGGTATCTGACATCCTAACTAACCGAGCTTTTTCATGTCTCAATCTTGCCATAATTCCGACCTCGGAATCAATTTTTTAACAGAAATTTCACCTCATGAAGTTTCTTGGGATGAACATCGTTCCGATGCTGAATCCGTTAAAATTCTCTATAACTACTCCGTTGAACTTTCAAAATATGCAGACCGTATTAACGGCTGTTCAGGTATTTTGAAATTTGGAGTTAACCCCGATCAGGGGAAATTGGTTCTCAAGCAAGCATTTTTTTGCCGTGTCCGTCATTGTCCTGTATGTCAGTGGCGCAGATCTCTACTTTGGAGGGCGGTTATGTTTCAGCAATTGCCAAGTATTCAAGAACGCTTTCCTACCCATCGTTGGGTATTTCTAACCCTGACCGTGAAAAATCCACCTGTTACCGAATTGCGTGACACTTTGAAGCACATGAACGATTCTTGGCAGCGACTCATTCAAACCAAGCGGTTTAAATCAGGTGTTGCTGGTTTTTTAAGAACAACGGAAGTGACCAGGGGGAATGATGGGGACATGATGGCACATCCACATTTCCATGCCTTGCTATTGGTTAAGCCCAGTTACTTCAAGGGTCAAGGGTATATAAAACAAGGTGATTGGGTCGAAATGTGGGCGAAAGCCTTGCGAGCTGACTACTTGCCATCGGTGAACGTGAAAGCCGTAAAAGCCACTTTAGACGAAAAAGGGCGCAAACAGCTCGACAAGGCAATCTGTGAAACGCTCAAATACAGCGTAAAACCGTCTGATTTGGCTTTAGAGGGCGATAAGGGTGCTTGGTTGCATGAGATGACCAAACAAGTCCATAAGATGCGTTTT
>NZ_JBRREK010000135.1:0-1191 GCF_056760235.1 Stenotrophomonas sp. STEN018 | reverse complement strand
CGGTAGCTCCTTCGCTTTAGTGGACACCCTGACCTAACGATCAGGAGTATCCCAATGCCCCGTCCAGGCCCCAGAAGCACCTATCGCTATACCGATCATTTCAAGGCTACCGCCGTACGCTTGAGCGAGCTGCCAGGCGTTTGCGTGGCCGACGTTGCCGAATCGCTTTACATCCACCCTTTCATGTTGTCTCGTTGGCGCAAGCTTGCCCGCGAAGGACATATCGTGACCAAGGGTATCGAGTTAGACCAAGCCATCAGTGCGGAGCTCAAGGAGCTGCGCGAGGTGAAGCGCAGGTATGAGCGCCTGCAGCTTGAGCATGACATTTTAAAAAAAGCCATCGCGTTCACTTCCAAACAAAAGGCGATGTCTTCGCCTTCATCGCCCATCATCAAGAAGCCTGCCCGGTGAGAGCAATGTGCCAGCTGTTCAACGTCAGTGCGGCCGGCTTCTATGCTTGGCTACGTCGGCCGCCAAGCGTGCGCGCGATCGAGGATGAAGCCCTTATCAAGCGCATCTACGGCGTCCACGTGGCAAGCCGATGCACCTATGGCAGCCCACGTGTGCACGCCGCGCTGAAACGAGCCGGCGAAACAATCGGGCGTCGTCGCGTTGAGCGATTGATGCGCCTGGAAGGCATATCCGCGCGTTCGGCCAGCTTGTACAAGCAACGGCCGGGACTCAAGCGATTCCTTGCCAGCATAGGAAGTCACGCCCATCTGGTGGACAACACAAAGCCAGGCCAAGTTTGGGTTGGCGATGTCACCTACCTGAAAGTCGCTGGTCAATGGCGCTACTTGGCCACAGTGATGGACCGCTGCTCCAGGCGCTTGCTCGGCTGGTCGCTTGGAAAGGACAGAACTTTGGCACTGACCAAGCGCGCATTGGCTTCTGCCCTGCGCACCCGCAGACCCATCCCAGGAGCCATCTTCCACAGTGACCGCGGTATCGAGTTCCTGGGTGGCGAATTCAGACAACAGCTGCAGCAAGCCGGATTTCAGCAATCAGCCAATCGTCCTCGTCGTATGACCGACAACGCACATATGGAATCGTGGAACAAATCGATGAAGTCCGATTTCTACCACCAACGCACATTTGAAACCGATGGATCCCTGCTGGCGGCTATCCGCAGCTACGTAGATTTTTACAATAACCAGCGCCTACACTCGGCACTTGGTTATCAAACACCAA
>NZ_JBRREK010000134.1:0-1199 GCF_056760235.1 Stenotrophomonas sp. STEN018 | reverse complement strand
GGGTTCACCCCCGTTATCACGGACACTTACGAGAAGGCCGACCGAGGCCTTGAGGAGTGTTCATGTCGAAGCGAAGGAAGTTCAGTGCAGAGTTCAAGCGTGGCGCAGTTGAACAGGCAAACCATCCCGGCGTCAGTTGCGCCCAAGTAGCACGGGAATTGGGGATTCGGGACACACTGTTGACCCGCTGGAGGCGTGAGGCCCAGAGCCAGGGCCCAGTGGCCTTTGTGGGTACGGGCACGCCCCGGGACGAGGAGCTGGCCCAGCTCAAACGAGAGCTGGCGCGGGTGAAGAAGGAACGGGATTTTTTGCGAGAAGCGGCCACGTTCTTTGCCAAGGGATCATCCTGAGGTATCAGGTGATCGAACGTTGCCGCGATGCGTTTCCGGTTCGACTGATGTGTCGGTGCCTGCGGGTATCGGCCAGCGGTTATTACGACTGGAGCAAGCGCCTGGCCAGCCCCCGTCAGCTCGACAACGAACGCTTGCTCGGGCGCATCCGTGAACTGCACGAGGACAGCCGTGGCGTGTTGGGTGCAGGCCGGATGCGGGAAGACCTGGTTGATGATGGGGAATCCGTCAGTCTTAATCGCGTGGCTCGATTGATGGCGGGCGATGGCTTGCAGGGCTGGCCGCGGCCCAAGCGTCGCGGCCAGCGTAGCCGGCCTGCGCTGGCGCCCCCGGGCGTGCGTAACTGGTTGGAGCGGGACTTCACTGCGCTGGAGCCAGAAACTAAGTGGGTCACCGACATCACCGAGATCAAGACGCAACAGGGCAAGCTGTATCTGTGTGTAGTCTTGGACTTGTTTGACCAGCGTGTCGTGGGCTGGTCGATGCATCACCGACAAGACCGGCAGATGGTGATTCGAGCAGTGCAGATGGCTGTCTGGCAGCGTCAGGGCCGCCATCTGGTAATCCTACATTCCGATCGTGGCAGTCAATTTCGAAGTGGCGATTATCAGAGCTACCTGAAAGCCAATGCGCTGGTGTGCTCGATGAGCGCGGTCGGACATTGCGGCGACAACGCTGCATGCGAAGGTTTCTTTGGCATGCTCAAACGCGAGCGGATTTACCGAATGAGCTACCCAGCACTCGATGTGGCAAAAGCCGATGTGTTTGAATACATTGAGCGGTTCCACAACCGCCGGATGCGACGGAGGACCGCCAAGCGCGATCTGAAGTTCTCAACCCTTTCATAAC
>NZ_JBRREK010000133.1:0-1224 GCF_056760235.1 Stenotrophomonas sp. STEN018 | reverse complement strand
GTAGAGCCGAGATCCTATGTTCGCGGTCAAGCCTGCTGGAAGCAGGCTTGACCTATTCTCAGCATGGTCGGATCGAAATCCCGGCCGCTTTTGAATACCCCCCACGCGATTCTGGCCAGCTTTCTAGCCAGGATGTTGAAACTGGCGGTGCTGCAGTGGCCTCCCTCACGGATGGCGGTGTAGAGGGGTTTGCCGCCCTTGGAGCGGGTCAGACCCATGGCGGCCATGTAGAGGATCTGACGTAGGCTGGCATTGCCTCGCTTAGACAAACGGCGTCGGCCGATCCGGGCACCCGACTCGTTGGGTCGAGGATCCAGGCCGGTGCAGGCAATCCACGCATCGGAGTTGGCCAGCGGCCAGCGGGTGATGTGATGGGTGATGAAGGCCGCCACTGTTGGCCCGATCCCCGGAATGGTCATGATTCGCCGATACAGATCGCGCTGTTCGCCGCTGCGGCACAGCTGCTGAATTTGCTGGTCCAGCATGGCGATGGCCGCTTTCAGGCCACTGAAGATGCCCCCAAAAAGGGCGGACTCCGACGCCCCCGCGCCCAGCGAGAGATTCAACTTCGCCCTGCTCCGGACCAGGCTGTCGCGTTGCTGGAGCAGCACATGCAGCCGCTCCTGCGCAGGCGAGCGGGCGACATGCTCATGCAGATTGTCGGCCTCTTTGGCGATGTAACGCGCAATGACCTGTGCATCGCCAGCGTCGGTCTTGCCGCGGCAGGCCACGCCCTTGGCGTAGTGTTTGATATCGCGTGGATTGAGCACGAACACGGTGTGACCGGCGTTCTGCGCAGCTTGAACCACAGGCTCGTGGTGCCGATTGGTTGCCTCGACACCAATACGGGACTTTGCTGGCAGGCTGGACAACCATTTGTTGATCGCCGAGGCTGAATTGGCGATTCGAATACTGCCTTTAGTGCCATGGCGCGCCACCACCAAGGTCTTTGAATCGGCATCGATTCCGACAGCGAAACGATCTGACATCTGCGCAACTCCCAGCTATTGTTGAGGGGCTGGGGTGGTACCGCACCACGTTGGCTTGCCTACATCGGCGGTCCTCAAAGGCCGCTAGATCCTTTATCGACGTTAAGGTGCGGGATGGGGATCGCTCGGCTCGTCTGTCGGCTGGTATCCGCAGATATCATGTTGACGGTCCCTCCACCCTGGCTCCTACATACCTCGTAGGAGCCGGGAGGAACATACAAGCCATGCTCGGCTG
>NZ_JBRREK010000132.1:0-1371 GCF_056760235.1 Stenotrophomonas sp. STEN018 | reverse complement strand
GTTGTACAAGCAGGGCAGCGTTGGCCATGGGTTATGCAATTGGCTGCAGCCGCCTAACGGTTCATTCAAGCCGAACCCGCTTCGCGGGTCGGCTTAATTCCAGAGTTAGGCGGCGGTGTGTTCGCTTGGCTGGCCTTTCTTCTTTCGGCAGCAACATCGGCAAGTCACCGGTCGACTCCGGGTAACAGTTCCAACTGTTCCTGGCACCGGCCAGCTCGCCACTTCGTCTTACGCCTCACTGCCCAGTCGCAATCATTTCATCGCACTTCGGCGGCAACGCTCGGCAAGGCTTCCTGGGCAAGCTCCATCCCGCGAGCTGTGGCATGATCGGCTTGCGTTAGGTTGTACAAGCAGGGCAGCGTTGGCCATGGGTTATGCAATTGGCTGCAGCCGCCTAACGGTTCATTCAAGCCGAACCCGCTTCGCGGGTCGGCTTAATTCCAGAGTTAGATGCCATGCCAAACATCCTGAAGTCCAAAGAAGAGGCCGCGGTGGCTCTATGCGCCGCTACCATTCCTCGCCTCGCGTCATCTGGGTGCAAGGACGTCGCGGATAAGCTCACCACCATTCAGGACCTTATCCAAAGTGGTGCAATTACGCAGGCGTTTGAGGCATACCGCAACCTTCCTCGATACGACATTGTCTTCTTGTGGGATGACATGGACTGGATGTTCAGCGAGGACGAGAGATTTCCTGTAGCCGAGAAAGCGCTGACTACTGCCTACTACAACCAAACATTGCGTGCATTGGGAGATCTGCGAGTCTCTGTTCTGTGCGGATTTGAGAGGCCTCTGATTGACTCATCTCCTGCCACAGTGCAACAGCTCGCTACGGAGCTAGTATCCACACTTCGCCCTCGCGCAGATGGCATCTAACAATTCATTCAAGCCGACGCCGCTTCGCGGCGCGGCTTAATTCCAGAGTTAGGCCGCTTATGACCGTCGTTATGATCTACGGATTCACAGGCAGATTCTGCGGTGACTCGGAGTACACGTGGGATCACCCGATGAAGGATGCAGTCCATAAATGTATGCTCTTCTTGCGGCAAGATTCAGATTCATACGAGTTCAAGGTAGCGGGAACCGAGTGCCGCAAGTATGGCCTCACA
The DNA here is from genome assembly GCF_056760235.1 of Stenotrophomonas sp. STEN018. NCBI lineage: Bacteria > Pseudomonadati > Pseudomonadota > Gammaproteobacteria > Lysobacterales > Lysobacteraceae > Stenotrophomonas > Stenotrophomonas sp. STEN018. The sequence goes on along the minus strand of NZ_JBRREK010000132.1, from coordinate 263 downwards.
GACATTGAGGACATGCGCGTTGGCAAGCTACAGATCGACGCTCTCAACACCGATCTGTATCGAGGCTTTGCCGGCTTCTACGAAGGAGCACTAAGTGAGGGCAGCACCCTTGTTTTCTACCCCAATAAGGCTGCAGATGACACAGACTCGGTCTAACAATTCATTCAAGCCGAACCGGTAGCTCCTTCGCTTTAGTGGACACCCTGACCTAACGATCAGGAGTATCCCAATGCCCCGTCCAGGCCCCAGAAGCACCTATCGCT
>NZ_JBRREK010000131.1:0-1380 GCF_056760235.1 Stenotrophomonas sp. STEN018 | reverse complement strand
AATCGCGTGGGGGGTATTCAAAAGCGGCCGGGATTTCGATCCGACCATGCTGAGAATAGGTCAAGCCTGCTTCCAGCAGGCTTGACCGCGAACATAGGATCTCGGCTCTACCGGGAGCGCAGCATGCCCTTTATTGGGCGTACGCCGTTTCGCTCGCTACCAGCGCATCAAAATAATCACGGGTCAGCTGGATCTGCGCGTCGGCCGTTTCCGCAGCATTGACCACCGCACGGAACGCGGCATTCTCCGGGCGATCCTTGGCATACCAACCCAGATGCTTGCGGGCGATGCGCACGCCCTGCGGTTCGCCGTAGAAGGCGTGCAGGTCGGTGAGATGTCCCAACAGGATGTCGCGTACTTCTTCCACCGATGGCGGCGGCAGTTCCTCGCCGGTGGCCAGGTAATGGGCGATCTCGCGGAAGATCCACGGCCGGCCCTGCGCGGCGCGGCCCACCATCACCGCATCGGCACCGGTGAGCTTGAGCACCTGCTCGGCCTTGCGCGGTGAGTCCACGTCGCCGTTGGCCAATACCGGAATCTTCAACATCGCCTTGATCGCGGCGATGGTCTCGTACTCGGCCACGCCGGTGTAATGCTGGTCGCGGGTGCGGCCGTGGATGGCCAACGCGGCGATGCCGCTGTCTTCGGCGATACGGGCGATGGTCGGTGCGTTACGCACCTCGGCGCACCAGCCGGTGCGGATCTTCAGTGTTACCGGTACGTCGACCGCATTGACCACGGATTCGAGAATGCGTGCGACCAGCGCTTCGTCGCGCATCAATGCCGAACCGGCCCAGGCGTTGCAGACCTTCTTGGCGGGGCAGCCCATGTTGATGTCGATGATCTGCGCGCCGTGGTCGACGTTGTAACGCGCCGCCTCGGCCAGCTGCTGCGGCTCGGTGCCGGCGATCTGTACGCTGATCGGTGCCGGTTCACCGGCATGGTCCATGCGGTGGATGGACTTGCGGGTGGTCCAGAAGCGCGGGTCGCTGATGGTCATTTCCGAGGCGGCCAGACCCGCACCAAGCCGTTTGCACAGCTGGCGGAATGGCTTGTCGGTGACGCCGGCCATGGGCGCGAGCACCACGTTGGGTGCAATGGTGTAAGGGCCGATCTGCATGGGGGTATTGTAAGGCGGCGGGTCGTAACCCGCGCTGTGTGGAGATATGGGGATGTAGGGATGTGGGAGCGGCGTCAGCCGCGAAGCTGGCAAACCCGCTGCGCCCACCTGGTCCTCCACTTGCCTGCGGCAGAGGGAGGGTGAAAAAGTTGTGGGAGCGGCGTAAGTCGCGAAGCCAAAGTGCCGACCGGCATCATAAGCTTCGCGGCTTACGCCGCGGCCCCAAGCAATTACCTCCGGTTCACGTTGAAACCCAGCCC
>NZ_JBRREK010000130.1:0-1525 GCF_056760235.1 Stenotrophomonas sp. STEN018 | reverse complement strand
ACTTAATATTATGAATAGATTTGCAATGGATACACTCAAATTGCTTCCATACCGTAGCGCCACTTAAATCGTCAACCCAATCTTCTTTTACTATTGTATTCCAGCCTAACGGCATACTATCTATAGATAAAACAGTACATTTTTCCTCTGTACACGACAAATTTCACAGAACCCTTATCCTATCAGGGTTCTGCCTTCTTAAAATTGCCAAAATTTCCTTAAACTCTTCTTTTTTCCCAAAACCAATTAAACGCTGAATCGCCATTTGAACATAGTCTAAACCATAGCGAAATAAACTCATTGAGAGTCGTCCATGCTTCTTTATTTTTATCACTTTTTTTTGATCATGTTGCCATTCACCCGTTAAGTAACACCAACAGAAGCTTATAGCTAACACCGCAATCAATTTTTTCACTCGTCTAGGGTCTGTCAAGCGCGTATTTTCAAGATTAAACCCGCGTCCTTTGAGACAACTGAATAAGGTTTCAATTTCCCAGCGTAATGCATAATCCTGAATAGCATTGGCATTAAACTGAGGAGAAACGACGAGTAAAAGCTCTCCATTTTCTAACTGTAGTGCACTTATATATAGTTTCACCCGACCAACCAAAATCCGTCGTTTACGACATTCAATTTGACCAACTTTAAGATGGCGAAATAAATCACTAATTTTATGATTCTTTCCTAAATGATTGGTGACAATGAAGTTTTTTTAACACGAATGCAGAAGTTGATGTCTTGTTCAATTAACCATGTAAACCACTGCTCACCGATAAACTCTCTGTCTGCGAACACATTCACAATACGGTCTTTACCAAAAATGGCTATAAAGCGTTGAATCAAAGCAATGCGCTCTTTCGTATCTGAATTTCCACGTTTATTAAGCAATGTCCAAAGGATAGGTATCGCTATTCCACGATAAACGATTGCGAGCATCAGGATATTAATATTTCGTTTTCCCCATTTCCAATTGGTTCTATCTAAAGTCAGTTGCACTTGGTCGAATGAAAACATATTGAAAATCAACTGAGAAATTTGACGATAATCAAAATACTGACCTGCAAAGAAGCGCTGCATACGTCGATAAAATGATTGTGGTAAGCACTTGATGGGCAAGGCTTTAGATGCAGAAGAAAGATTACATGTTTGCTTTAAAATAATCACAAGCATGATGAGCGCAAAGCACTTTAAATGTGACTTGTTCCATTTTAGATATTTGTTTAAGATAAGATATAACTCATTGAGATGTGTCATAGTATTCGTCGTTAGAAAACAATTATTATGACATTATTTCAATGAGTTATCTATTTTTGTCGTGTACAGAGAATATTTTTACAAAAAAAAGGATTATTTTTTTGATTTCCTGAGCAAAAGAATCAAGTATTAAATAGGCACTTAAATTTTAGAATAGTACTAAAACCTGAAAACTGTCTGAAATGGCTGGTGAAAATTCGGCTACTTGAGTTTAGTTCAAGCTAAAAAATTTATACAATACAGCAATTCATTCTTTCATCAGGTTTTAGTA
>NZ_JBRREK010000129.1:0-1921 GCF_056760235.1 Stenotrophomonas sp. STEN018 | reverse complement strand
TCGGATGCTGGCCTTGAGCTTCTCCATCTGGTCTATCAGCGCGTCAATGGCGTTGTTTTGCTTGTCCAGCGCTTTGCGCTTGCCCGGGCGCATCGCCACATGCCAGGTGACATCCTTCCTGGCATCCGGGCGCTTGTGTGCGCCTTGGTAGCCAGCATCCCCAAAGGCATCCGTTTCCTCACCATGGAGCAAGCTGTTGCCTTCAGTGACGTCGGCCACGTTGCCCGAGGTGCCAATGACGGTGTGCACCAGGCCTGAGTCCGCGTCCACGCCAATGTGGGCCTTCATGCCAAAGTGCCACTCGTTGCCCTTTTGGCTCGAATGCATCTCTGGATCGCGCTTTCTGTCCTTGTTCTTGGTGGAGCTGGGCGCTGCAATCAAGGTGGCATCCACCGCAGTGCCTGCCTTGAGCAGCAAGCCCTGCGCTGCCAACAGTTCGTTGACGGTGGCCAGAATCTGATCGGCCAGCCTGTGTTTCTCCAGCCGGTGGCGAAACCTCAGGATGGTGCTCTCATCCGGTATTCGTCCATGGGCATCGAGCTGGGCAAACTCCCGGTAGATCGGGGTGTCAAAGAAGGCCTCTTCCATCGCCAGATCCGACAAGGTGAACCACTGTTGCATGCAGTGGATGCGCAGCATGGTCTCCAGTGCAAAGGGTGGGCGACCGTTCTTGCCTTCGGGGTAATACGGGGTGATGAGCTCGACCAACGCAGCCCAGGGAACCACCAGATCCATCTGGGCAAGCAGTTCCTGCTTGCGGGTCTTCTTGGTACTCAGGTTCAGATCAAGGCTGCTTTGCTTCATGGCCTGTGAGGATGCCATTGCATGCTGACATGTACCAAACATTGCGGAGGGTTTTGCAGGATTTCCTTTAAGATCAAGAATCAAGACAATTCAGATACAGTGATTGAGAAATCGGCATTTTTGGTTCCCCGTTAATCAGCTTGTTTCTATTTTTGACAAGCGATTATTTTTTATCTACAGGAGTAAATGATGAACATTATGAAATCGATGAAGAAAACCGTTTTAGTGGGTTCTGGTTTGATGGCTTTGGCTTTGAGCAGCCACGCCTCTGAACTGTTTGTCAACATCCACAGTGGCCAAGCCATGGCGCAAGGTGCGGGTCTGGTGCTGGCCGGCCAAGCGGCAGCGCAAAAAGCCCCAGTGCGCGTGCTGTTGTGTGACGCTGCTGGCGATATCGCCGTCGTCGGCAAAGAGCTGCCCAAGCTCAAGCCTAAAGATGTGACCACCCAACAAATGCTGCAAGGTCTGATCAAGTCTGGCGTCAAGGTCGAGGTCTGTGCGCTGTACCTGCCCAACAGCGGTCACCAAGCCAGCGACTTGATCGCTGGCGTAACGGCAGCCAATCCGGCGGATGTGGCTGCGCACCTGCTCAAGCCTGAAGTCAAAACCCTCGGCTTCTAAGTTGCGGCATGGCTGTCACAGCTTCTGATTCGCTGCGTGTGTTGCGCATTGCCTCAGTCATCGAGGGCGCAACCTTGCTGCTGCTGTTTTTGGTGGCGATGCCGCTGAAGTATGTGGCCGACACGCCGCTGGCCGTGAGCATCGTCGGGCCGATCCACGGCGCGGCGTTTTTGATTTACACCGCGCTGGTACTGCAGTCGTTTGTTTCGCGGCTGATCAGCGTGACCGAGGTGGCGCGGCTGATGGCGGTGGCGTTTATTCCGCTGGGCGCGTGGCTGGTGGCCGCAATGCTACGCCGCCCGCGTACCGTGCCCTTGGTGGGCAAACATCGGCTGCATTTTTAGTGAAATCGGCCTCTAGCCCAATAGATACGTGCGATAGTAGCTATTAATTTAATAGTATTTAAGCGCTGGCAGCCAAAAACAGACGCTCTCCTGTGGGGGAGAGCGTCTTTTTTATTGGGCCGTGTTAAGCCGCGCTGATGTGCACTGGCGGC
>NZ_JBRREK010000128.1:0-2003 GCF_056760235.1 Stenotrophomonas sp. STEN018 | reverse complement strand
GCTGTGCGAAGTTAGGCATGAAAGTTACCGATTTGATGCAGGCTGCCGACTGCGCTAGTTCAATCGCTGCATAACAAAGGGTATGAGCTGATTGTTCAGACCTTCCCTAGGTGGCGAGCTTGGTACTGGACGCATTGATTGCCCAGCTGTTGAGAGTTGGTGCGATGCTATCAAGTGGCATTGCCGTCGGGCGTAGTTGGTTCTTTGGAGGTCAGTGCGACAACCCATGCAGCGATCTCCAGCGCGACGCCAAAGCCACCAATCAGCCATGCCCCGGTGCTGGATGAAACAACGTAAAAGCAGAGTGCCACCAGGAATAGAAGGATCGCGAGAGCATGCAGGATTTTCATTTTTCCACCTAACGTCTGCGTATAGCCGGGCCGCGAAGCGGCTGTGGCGGGGATACGTTGTCAGCAGCCAGCCTAGATAGGCGTGACGCCGGTTTCATCGAACCAAACATCTTCCGAAGAATGAATGTCTCCCTCTGTCTCGTTGTAGTTGACGGTGAGTTCCTCGCCGGCGCCGATATCCCGAGCGGCGGAAAACACCATACATCGGCCATCCGCATGAGCAGCGTAGCGCACATTTGCGGGATTGGCGTGGTTGTACATGCTGCCCCAGCCGAGTGCGACGCAAGAGGCGGGAGGTCCGTTGGTGAGGCGGCCCCAGTCAAACACGACGCGCTGTATCTCCTCCGGCATTTCGTCCCAATCCGCCCGCACGATGACTACCGGACAGACCTCGATGTTCTCACCTGATCTGATTTGCTTGGTGGCAAAGACGCCGAGTCCTTTGGCGGTTTCCGTGTCTTTGATAGTCGCTGCATAGCAAACGCTGAAATGTATCACTTGCATCCAACTCCGGAATTGAGCCGGCCCGCGAAGCGGGTTCGGCCTGAATGAATTGTCAGATTTACTGCGCGGGCTTTGCAGATAGTTCAGCGTACGCTCTCTTGCCCGCCGACTCAGAAAAGTGGCTAAATGCCATGATGGTGTTGGCAGAGGTATCGGACACAGTGCGTTCTTGGCCTAGGTAGCGAATACGAAGGCCAAGCCTGTCTTTTCCTGCCATGAATCCAAACATGACCCGCGCACCGGGAGGGCGCTGTCGGATGTCAGTAATTGCAACCTCGGCAGCATCTGTTTCCGCTACCGCAAACGAATTTGCCTGGCTTCTGCGGCGTAAGCTTGCTCAATTAGCGGTGGCACTTTGTCGTTGTGTTCACAGTCGCCGCAATCCCAGATGATGTTGAGCTTTGGGGCTGATGGCAATGCCTGTGCGAGCTCAGGCAAAGCCGCCGAGGCAGTGGCCGAAGGCTCAGGCATAACCTGTGCAAAAACAGGCTGTATGGCGACAAAGGCAAGCAGAAAAGTCACGCACAAGACATTGTTTTTCACGCGATCGCCATTTTTGTTGGACAGAGATATAACTCTGGGGTTAAGCCGAGTCGCGAAGCGATTTCGGCTCGAATGAACTGTCAGGGGCGCTGCCGGTGCCATTGTCCATCTGCGCCCATGTCTACCAAAATCTCTGCGCCCAATGCCTCTAGTACATGCATGATCGATTGAACGTGCTCTACAGATATGTCATCGATCTCAACACGCTCGCGCGCGAGCACGGATCTTTGGATCCTACGGCGCTGTGCTGGGGAAGCGCTTATACCTCGCCTAAGGCGGCGTGATAGCTCAGAAGCTGCATGCACTCCTTCGGATCGCCATTGAATCTCATCTGCTCGCCATCCAATCACCGAGATCGTTACCATGCGCGCCTAGCTCCGGAATTAAGCCGCGCCGCGGAGCGGCGTCGGCTTGAATGAACTGTTAGGCCTCACCAGACGTCGATGCGCATGCATTCGAACTCTACGGGGCCACTGCAAGGTAGATCGCCTAGGTTAAGGAAGGTCTGAACAATCAGCTCATACCCTTTGTTATGCAGCGATTGAACTAGCGCAGTCGGCAGCCTGCATCAAATCGGTAACTTTCATGCCTAACTTCGCACAGCAG
>NZ_JBRREK010000127.1:0-2170 GCF_056760235.1 Stenotrophomonas sp. STEN018 | reverse complement strand
ATACTGATCTTTGTCATCAGAATCATAGTCGTCAGAAATAATCGTTTCTTCCCACAATCCTGTTAATGGCGTTGCAGCATTTGCATGGCTAAACAACATTGCACTGATAAAACCAGAATATGCCAAAGTTTTTAAAAGTTTATTCATAAGTTAACCTTATAGGACTTACGCACTGTTATTTATAGACTCTCTGTGGTAGCAGATGATTTTTATCGAGAATAAAGTCATCAATGAAGTTTTTGATCATTGGTCTAAATAATTTCTTCTGCCAATGATATACATTTTCAAAGATCCCCTCAAACTGGTTCTTTTGTATCTCGACGTAGGCCATCAAGGCTGAAAAAATATGATTCAAAATCAGTTTAGATCGTCTTACTTGAAACTTTTCAATATGACAAACCTGTTTAATCACTCGGTGATATTGTTCTATTTTCCAATGACTTGAATGTAATTCATGAAAACCCTCAAAGGACAATAAATCATCTTCATCTTGATGCACAATATAAAACCTCTGCTGTTCTTTTAACTGAGTCTTAAATAATTGTACAAAGCCAAAATCTTTGAGCCAGACCACTTGACCCTGATGGAAATCTGGCAATAAACGCAGTTGAAACCATTGTCCTTTTTCAGGGGAAACCTTACGGTTACAGTCGATACCAAACATAAATCGAATACCATGTTTTCTTATGGTTTTTAGATTTGCAGTCGATGAATACCAACTATCACCTGTAATAAATTGAATCTTTGCACCCCAACTGAGTACTTCACTTAACATATCCATAAAGTAATCATTCTTGGTTTTACCCTCAGATTTGTCATAAATTCGGAAATTAATTGGAATATTTTGACCATTCTGATCTGTCGCATACAAGGTAATGAGATTAATCCCCTTGACGGATCGGTGGTGTTTGCCTGACCAAAAATAGCTAACCAAGTCCATATGCTGACTATACGGTTTATCTAAAACAGTATCATCAATACTGACTATAAGTTTATTATTATCAATATGTTGAATTGCTTCTTGATATAGGTCGTGAGGTGTGTAGTCTTCACGCTCTAGAAAGCGATTTACACTATCATGCGAGATATTATAAGTCTCGGCAAGTTGTGTGCAGCTAATAGAGTTCGGTTCTGTCATGAGAAAGCCCATATAAATGGGTAATGTACAAGTTGCTGTAGAAGCATGTTTAGTTCGTCTGATCACAGATACTTTATAAACTATTTTAATACTTTTTTGAATCCGTCAATGCGTAAGTCCTATCAATGTATTTTATAATATCTGCTTTGGCTTCTTCTCTGGTTTGATAGTTGTAATGATGCACTAACTCATTTTTCAGTATTCCCCAAAAGCTTTCAATCGGTGCATTATCGTAACAGTCTCCGCGCTTGCTCATTGAACCTTGAAAACCATATTGCTCAAGTATATTTCGATATTCATGGCTGCAATATTGACTTCCTCTGTCTGAATGCACAATCAGTTCTTTGGTTGGTTTTTGATTGTGAATAGCCATATTTAGCGCATTACAAACAAGCTGTGCTGTCATGCGCTCATTTAAGCTATAGCCAACCACTTGCTTCGTGTAAAGGTCTTTTACCGCTGCTAAGTACAGCCATCCTTCAACAGTCCATATGTACGTAATATCACTTGACCATGCTTGATTTGGTCTAGTCATTGAGAATTGTTGCTCCAGCAGGTTTTCATAGATCGCTCGATTATGGTCACTATTCGTAGTCCTTTTAAAACGCTTGTGTCGCTTACAATACAGGTGGTTCAGCGCTTTTATGTGACGTACAGCGTACATACTCATTTTTATGCCCTGAGCTTGTAAGTATTTGGTTAATCGAATATAACCATAGCTCTGCTTTGTCTCCTCATGGGCTATTTTCACCAATATCGTCTGTTGATTTCGTTGAATCGTTCTTTTGCTCACGCCTCTCTTGAGCCGATCATAAAAACATGAAACTGAAACATGAAGTAATCGAGCCATTAAGGTAATTGGAAAAGAATATCTTTTTTGTTTCATATAGGCGTACCTTACTGACTTTCTTTGGCAAAGTACGCTGCTGCCTTTTTAAAAATTCACGTTCCATTTCAGCTATTTTGAGCTGTTGTTTGAGTTTTTTATTTTCTTCGAGTAGAGCGTTTAGATCAGGTGAATACTGTTTTGTA
>NZ_JBRREK010000126.1:0-2225 GCF_056760235.1 Stenotrophomonas sp. STEN018 | reverse complement strand
GATGTTATGATAAATTCGTTTTAACGAAAAAATTTTAATTCACGTCTTATGAGTAAATTAGTAGTGAAAGACAATGCCCTAATGAACGCTAGTTACAACTTGGATCTCGTTGAACAGCGCTTAATCTTGTTGGCGATTGTTGAAGCAAGAGAGTCAGGAAAGGGAATTAATGCCAATGACCCTTTAACCGTCCATGCAGAGAGTTATATCAATCAATTTGGCGTAGCTAGACAAACAGCCTACCAAGCCCTCAAAGATGCTTGTGATGATCTATTTGCACGTCAATTCAGTTACCAGGAAATCAATGAACGAGGAAATACCGAAAACGTCCGTTCACGTTGGGTTAGTGAAGTTCGCTATGTGGATGCAGAAGCTACAGTGAAGTTAATCTTCGCTCCTATCGTCATCCCTTTAATTACAAGGCTTGAGGAACGTTTTACTCAGTATGAAATGAAACAGATAAGCGAGCTTTCAACAGGTTATGCAATTCGTTTGTATGAGTTACTGATCTGCTGGAGAACCACAGGGAAAACACCAATCATAGAATTGGCTGACTTTCGGCAAAAAATGGGTGTTCTCGATGCTGAATATCAACGCATGTATGATTTAAAAAAATACGTTTTAGAGCCGTCTCTCAAACAAATCAACGAGCATACAGACATCACAGCGAGCTACGAACAGCACAAAAAAGGGCGGACAATCACAGGATTTTCATTCAAGTTTAAACAGAAGAAAAAAACAGGGACAGAAACGCCAAAAAACAGCGATTTTAGCGATTCTAAGCAAAAACCCGTAGAAATCCCTGATGAAGTCGTAAAACAGCCTAAAAACGCAAATATGGACGTTTTAGAACACCGTAAAAGCAAAATTACAGGGTTAATCATGTCGAATGGCTTAGCAGATCGGTTTAAACGTGGTGATGAGTCAGTCATGGATATGATGAAACGCATCAAAGAAGAAATTACAACTGATGCAACAGCCGACCAATGGCAATCAAAATTAGAAGAATTTGGCGTTGTTTTTTAGGAGTTGAGCAATGAATCAAGCTGAAAAAGAATTAAGACAACAGCAATTTGATTGTTTCAAAGCCAATTATGAATATTACGATTTAACGCCATCAAAAGAAAAAATACAGGCGTTTGAACGTTATGTTTCAGGTGAAATTGATGCTGAACAGTTGCAAAGAATTTTCCATAATTTAAGCGGTTCAACTGAAAATTTTATAATGTTACCTATGGATTGGTTTTGCTGATTAAGCCGTTTAGTCATGACTAATAATTTTATATTGAGTTTGAGCTAAGGGAGCTAAGGGAGCTAAGGCAGGATAGGAAAACGCATGGCGTTTTGTGATTTTGTATGACAAAGTTTTTTAGTCATGACTAAAAGATCAGAAGTAAAAATAAAAATAAGCCTATGGCAGGATAGGAAATCGTTTAACGAATTTTTATTTTGTATGACAAATCCCAAAGGGCGCACTTTCCCAAACTATCGTTTGAGTGCGTTTTTCTATCGAAAAAGTAAAAAGACAAAGAAAATTTTCTTTGTCTTTTTTTTGGTTTTTCAAAGAAAGTTATTAGCGAGTGTCTACGAGCGACACAATGAAAGTTCGATTATTCCCCCCTCTGAAAAACTGCTTTTTTAGCATCTGATTTCATGAAAACTTTAACTATCGTGTGCTTTTGCTTTTGAAAAGACACGAGCGAAGCGAGTGCCATTTTTGCCTTTGCTTTTGCTTTTTGGGGTTTGGGGCTTGCCCCAACAAGGCACAGAGTAGGAATTTTGAACGGTAGTGAAAAAGTACCCTCTGTGTATCCTTGCTCAATGCTTTTAAAATCTTTGGTTTTTCTCCGTCATTTGCAAAAATTGCCCCTGACGTAACGAAGTGAAGTCAAAAAAGTTTGAGCTTTAGCGAAAACCGAGGGCAATTTTCATGAAAAATTGGGCTTTTAATGTTTTTAAATGCTTTTAAATGCTTTTAGCCATACTGAAATGCAAGTATAGCAAGGCATACAGAGGACATAAGACGAGATTTACCTACCAATAAGACGAGATTTACCTACCAATAAGACGAGATTTACCTACCAATAAGACGAGATTTACCTACCATAAGACGAGATGTTATGATAAATTCGTTTTAACGAAAAAATTTTAATTCACGTCTTATGAGTAAATTAGTAGTGAAAGACAATGCCCTAATGAACGCTAGTTACAACTTGGATCTCGTT
>NZ_JBRREK010000125.1:0-2321 GCF_056760235.1 Stenotrophomonas sp. STEN018 | reverse complement strand
CGTGTTTTAGAGCCTGCAATCACTCAAATTAACGAAAAAACCGACATTAAAATTAAAGTCGAACAGCATAAAACAGGACGTTCTATTACAGGATTTTCATTCAAGTTTAAGCAAAAACAAACGGCAATTTCTGAGAAAACAATACCTACACAACGAGATCAAAACACGCCCGATCTATTCACCAAAATGACAGATCCGCAACGCTTTCTATTTGCTCACAAGCTGTCTGAAATGCCTGAAATGAGCAAATACTCTGAGGGTACAGAATCTTATGAAGATTTTGCGAAACGTATAGCAGACATGCTTTTAGAGCCTGAAAAATTTAAAAAGTTTTATCCGCTTTTAGAAAAACTTGGCTTTGGTTCTAAGAAAATTCAACCTACAGTCAAACAGGTTGATCAAGTCAAAACCTACAATATCGAAGATCACAAGTTTATTGCATTCGACCCAAGGGGGAGCGTTCATCTTTCGAGCTGTGCTTTCAACATTGCACGGGACAAAAGGTATAAGCACATGAAAAAAGATAGCGAAAAAATGACAGACTTTGAAAACAGGTTAAAAACGATGCTTCTCGATGAAAAACAACAATCGCAATTTTTTGAGATTTTGAGAGGTGAAAAATCAAGGTTTGAACTTAACTAAAATTTCCTCTGAAAAAGATTTCAAAACGCCCCAATTTTTGGGGCTTATTTTTATCTTTTTCAGAGGTCGGTTTTTTGTTTCTCGGAGAGAAACGCGTAAGCGTGCATTCCCTCCTGCTGTCGGAAAATGATAAATCTCCAAACCGCTAAAAATTTTCTTGTTAGCAAAGCACCAATATCGAATTTCACCCCATAGCGTAAAAACCGCCTAAAATCGCATTTAAGCGCCTTTTCCTCAAAAACAGGGAAATCTAGCCAAACAGGGCTAAAAACGCCAATAAACGCAAAATAGGAGCATTTAGACCATGAAATTGAGTGATGTCGAAAAAAATAATCGTTTGTCAGAGGTGTTTTTAAAGAAATCAGATCGAGAATATTACGATTTAGAAATCACTGAAGATCATCAAAAACTTTATGATCAGTACGTTTCATGTGATTTAAACAAGCAAGATTTTGAAGAACAACTAAACAAATTGATCAAGTAACCGAGCGAGTGTCTACGAGCGACTGAGCGTTATAAAAATTTGCCCCTGCCTTTTCCCTGATTACAAGCTCCCTGTTGCTTCATAACGAGATTTACAGAGCAAAGCGACTGTAGCCACTGGCTCCATGACGAGCGAAGCGAGCATAAAGCTTTATGAGCGAAGCGAATCCATTCTTGTTTTTAGCGTCCTAGCCGGTCTTTGAAAAAAACTGCCCCCAGGAATCGAGCGCAGCGAGATTCAATAGAGTTTGAGCGAAGCGAAAACATAGGGCAGTTTTAAATGCTTTTTAATTTTTTTTTGGCTTTTAATAATCTTTTAAGCTTTTAAATGCTTTTAGACACGCTGAAAGCCTTGCTATACGTGCATTTCAAGCCTCATAAAGCTACATTTTCCGTGCAATACCGTTACATTTTCCGTGCAAAAAAATGAAAAATCGAGTTTATAAAGCTACATTTTCCGTGCATATTGATACATAGTTTGTTAGTGTAACAATAACAACATTAATAAATAGGGTAATGGAATGGGTGATTTAGTTGTTAAAGATAATGCGTTAATTAATGCGAGTTACAATCTCGATTTGGTCGAACAAAGATTAATACTTTTAGCAATCATTGAAGCCCGTCAAAGTGGCAAAGGCATTAATGCAAATGACCCTTTAACTATTCATGCTGAAAGCTATATTAATCAGTTTTCAGCACATAGGAATACGGCTTACGAAGGTTTGAAAAGTGCATGTAAGGCACTGTTTTCAAGATATTTCACATATCAAGAACCTAGAGGAAAGGCTATAGCTAATATTCAAAGTCGTTGGGTTTCACAAATTGCTTATATTGATGAACAGGCAAAAGTCGAGATTATCTTTGCTCCAGCCATCATTCCATTGATTACACGCTTAGAAAAAGAATTTACAAAGTACGACATACAACAGGTTTCTGGACTATCAAGCGGTTATGCAATAAGGCTTTATGAGCTATTGATTGCTTGGCGTAGCACAGGCAAAACGCCTATTATTGAAATAAATGAATTTAGAAAAAAGCTTGGTGTTCTTGATACTGAATACAAGCAAATGAATAATTTTAAAAGCCGTGTTTTAGAGCCTGCAATCACTCAAATTAACGAAAAAACCGACATTAAAATTAAAGTCGAACAGCATAAAACAGGACGTTCTATTACAGGATTTTCATTCAAGTTTAAG
>NZ_JBRREK010000124.1:0-2507 GCF_056760235.1 Stenotrophomonas sp. STEN018 | reverse complement strand
TCCGACATCTGTAGTGCTGAGCCATGCTCGGCAGGGGCTCTACTGGTAAAGCCTCTTGCCGAGCATGGCTCGGCACTACCTGGAGCACAGCATACCCCTCCCCAACCCTCCCCTTGCCTGCGGCAAAGGGAGGGAGCAAAACGTCTGGATCAGGGGCCCAGCAGCTCGAAGCTCACCGCTTCGCCGCTCACCGACGAAGCACATACCCACACATCAAACAGGCCCGGCTCGGCGGTGTAGTCGCCGTCCACACCGGTGAACGCCAGCTGTTGGCGGTCCAGACGGAACTCCACCTCTACCGAAGCACCGGCTGTCACCATCACCTTCTGGAAGGCTTTCAACTCGCGCACCGGGCGTACCCGGCTGGCGACGCGATCGTGCACGTACAACTGCACCACTTCCTCACCCGCGACCGTACTGGTGTTGCGGACATTGGTACGTATCACAAGCGCGCCATCCCAATCCAACTGCGGCGTGCTCAGCCGCGGCGTTTCATATTCAAAGAGCGCATAGCCAATGCCATGGCCGAACGCATACAAGGCCGTATTCGGAAACTCACGCCAGCGCGATTTGAACTCCGACATGGTCGGCAGCTCCGGGCGGCCGCTACGCGGATGACTATAGAAATACGGCTGCTGGCCCGAGGCATGCGGAAAGCTCACCGGCAGGCGTGCCGAGGGGCTGTAGTCGCCGAACAGGATATCGGCCAGTGCATGCCCATTCTGCGTACCCAGGTACCAGGTCACCGCAATGGCCTGTGCATCGCGCACCGCACCTTGCAGCGCCAGCGCACGACCATTGCGCAGCAGCACCACCAGCGGCGTGCCGGTGGCGGCGACCGCTTCTGCCAATGCCTGCTGTGCCGGTGGCAAGGTGATCTCCACCCGCGATTGCGCTTCACCGCTGTAACGCTGCGGCTCGCCAACTGCCAGCACCACCACGTCAGCACGCTGCGCTGCAGCGACCGCTGCTTCGATGCCACCTTCCTGCGGATCTTCCAAGGCGCAGCCTGCCACGACTTCCAATGCCGCTGCGTCGCCAAGGGCAGCACATACGCCACTTTCCAGTGTTACGTAGCGCGACTTGTCGCCGAACAAGGTCCAGCAGCCTTCGATGTTGTCGCGGTCCTGCACGAACGGACCTATCAATGCGATCTTCTGGCCCTGCTTCTTCAGCGGAAGCAAATCGCCGTCATTCTTCAGCAATACGACCGAACGGCGCGCGGTATCGCGCGCCAGTGCATCGTGTTCTGCGATATGCGATTGGTCGGCTTCGCGCTGCGGGTCCAGCGAACGGTAGGGGTTGTCGAACAGACCGATGGCATCCTTCAAGCGCAGGATGCGCCGCACCGATTCGTCGAGCACGGCGACCGGCACGTCGCCGGCGTGCACCAGTCCGGCCAGATGCTGATCGTAGAAGCCGCTCTGCATGCTCAGGTCGAGCCCGGCCAGGAACGCCTTGCGAGTCGCGTCCACTTCATCGGCCGCATAGCCGTGTGCGATCAGTTCCATGTCGGCGGTGTAGTCGGAAACCACCACGCCCTCGAACTTCCATTCGTTGCGCAGCAGATCGGTCAGCAGCGCACGGTTGGCGCTGGCCGGCACACCGTTGATGTCGTTGAAGGCGCTCATCAGTGACAACGCGCCGGCATCCAGCGCGGCCTTGAACGGCGGCAGATGCACATCGCGCAACGTCTGCGGCGAGATATCCACCTGCGCGTACTCCATACCTGCAGCAACCGCGCCGTATGCAGCGAAGTGTTTGGGCGTGGCCAACAGCGAATCTTCGGCGGTCAGGTCATCGCCCTGGAAACCACGCACGCGCGCGGCGGCGAATTCGCAGCCCAGCACCACGTCTTCACCTGCCCCTTCGGCCCCCCGCCCCCAGCGCTGATCGCGGGCGATATCCACCGCCGGCGCATAGGTCCAATGGATGCCGGCGGCAGTCGCTTCGATGGCGGTGGCGCGTGCAGTGCGGCGAGCAAGATCCGGCTCGAAGCTGGCGGCCTCGCCCAGCGGAATCGGGAACACGGTACGCATGCCATGGATCACGTCGGAGGCAAGGATGACCGGAATGCCCAGACGGCTTTCTTCCAGCGCCACCTGCTGGATGCGCCGGCCCAGCTCGGCGCCGACACCATTGAACAGCGAACCGACCCGGCCGGCACGCACCTGCTCCAGCACCTGCTCGGCATTGCGCACATTGGCCTCCGGGTTCACGTCCGGGGCGAACGGCCGGACCATGTCGGCAAATACGCTCAGCTGGCCGACTTTCTCGTCGACGGTCATGCGGGAAATCAGGGATTCAATGCGGTCGGGGGCCACCGGCAGTCCTTCATGTAAACGCTTTCAAGCGGGCAATTCTAGCGCTACAAGCGTGAAGCGGCAGCCGCACGGCTGCACCTGTAGTGGGGGGGGGGGGGGGGGGGGGGGGGGGGGGGGGGGGGGGGGGGGGGAGCGGGGCCGCGGCGGGGCGGGGGCGGGCGCCCCGCCGCCGGGCCCGGGGGC
>NZ_JBRREK010000123.1:0-2562 GCF_056760235.1 Stenotrophomonas sp. STEN018 | reverse complement strand
GAGCCATGCTCGGCAAGGGCTTCACCGGTACAGCCTCAGCCGAGCATGGCTCGGCACTACAGAGGCGTTTCCCCGGCTGCCACCGTGGCACACTGCCGCCATGCGCGCTCGCCTACCCCTGTTTGGTTGCCTGATCTGGTTGCCCGTCGCGGCCTTGGCGGTTGATCCGCCTCCCACCAGCTCGGCGGACAACGTACGCATCTACCGCTGCGTTGGCAGCAACGGCGCGGTGTCGCTGCAGGATGCGCCCTGCACCAAGGCGACCCAGCAGCAGGTGTTGGATATGACGCGACCGAAGGATCCACCACCGCGGCCGGCGACCACTGCGCCTGCACCCACCACCGCGCCAGTGATCCAGCGCGAAGTACGGGTAGTCACGGTGCAAGCACCACAGCCGATGTACGAGTGCGTCACCAGCGAAGGCGAGCGCTATACCAGCGACAACAACGACGGCAATCCGCGCTGGATGCCGACCTGGGGCTATGCCTACCCTACCCACCACGGTCCCGGCCATGGTGGCCCGCGCCCGCCGCGCCCTCCCGGCGGTGGCGGTATCCCCTGGCAAGCCGGTGTCGCGGTTCCGATGGGTTCGGTGCTGGTGCGCGACAGCTGCCATGCCTTGCCACCACAGGAAGTCTGCGCGCGGCTACGCGACCGGCGCTGGGAACTGATCCGCCGCTACAACAGCGCGCTGCAGAGCGAGCGCCAGGACCTGATGCGCGAGCAACGCGGCATCGACGCGCGGCTTGAACAGGATTGCGGGGGAACCTGATGCG
Source organism: Stenotrophomonas sp. STEN018 (assembly GCF_056760235.1). Taxonomy (NCBI): domain Bacteria; kingdom Pseudomonadati; phylum Pseudomonadota; class Gammaproteobacteria; order Lysobacterales; family Lysobacteraceae; genus Stenotrophomonas; species Stenotrophomonas sp. STEN018. The sequence goes on along the minus strand of NZ_JBRREK010000123.1, from coordinate 1,786 downwards.
TTGCTTGATCGTGCTTTTACTTCTGACCACCGCCCAAGCACAGGCCAGCGAAATCGTGTTCTACCGCTGCACCGACGCCAGTGGTGCGCTCACCGTGCAGAACAGGCCCTGCCCCAAGGGCACCCAGCAGCAGAGCAAGAAAATCATGCAGGCGGTGGAGACCCGGCCAGCTCCGCCACCACTTGCAAGCCCGGCGCCTGCAGCGCTGCCACAACTGATCGCAGCGCCCGGACCGGCTGCTGCAGCACCCGAACCGGCGAAGGCCGCTGCAGTTGTGGTGGCACCGCCCGTGCCGCTGCCTGAGCTGTTCCAATGCAGCACCCGCGAAGGCCAGGCCTACTTCAGTGAAACCAGCGAGCCGCCGTCGCGCTGCGTGACGATGCAGATCACCGGCCTGGACGGCAACCCGAACACCGGTGCCGGTGAAGCCTGCGAAGTGGTGCGTGATACCTGCACCGCAGTCGACCCGCCACAGCTATGCGCCACTTGGCAACAGCGGGTAGACGAAGCCGAATCGGAATGGCGCTTTGCCGCGCCAAGCCAAGCCGAAACGCTACAGAAGAAGTACCAGCGCCTACAAGCGCTGCTCGAAGGCAGCGACTGCAAGACTCAGAAGCCGTAACGCAGGAAGCCGCCATCCACCGCGATGCATTCGCCGGTGACATAGCTCGATGCCGGCAGGCACAGGAAGCTCACTGCAGCGGCTACTTCTTCCGGCTCACCGATGCGCCGCATCGGCGTACGTGCGATCACTTCATCGTAGTAATCGGCATCGGATAGCGGCCCGGAGGTGCGGCGGGTACGGATGTACCACGGCGCCACCGAGTTGACGCGGATGCCGTCCTCGGCCCACTCGCAAGCCAGGTTGCGGGTCATCTGCTGCATCGCCGCCTTGGTCATGCCGTAGACCACGCCGCTGCGTACATGGGTGATGCCGGAGACGCTGCCGACGTTGACGATGGCTGAAGAGGCATGACGCGTCAGCAACGGGTGCGCATAGCGGCACAGCTCGAATGCCGAGAACAGATTGGTCTCGAAGATGCCGCGCCACTCGTCTTCGGAATATTCGGTTGCCGCCTTGGTGGTGTTGCCGCCGGCGTTGTTGACCAGGATGTTCAGGCCATCGCTGTGGTCTTCGACCCAGTCGAGAATCTCCTGCCGATCCTGGTCATCGCTGACGTCGGCTGACAGCGCGTGGATGGAACGCTCGGGAAACGCATCAGCCAACTCATCGCGTGCGGTTTCCAGCGCATCGGTATCGCGCCCGACGATCAGCACATCGGCGCCGAAACCCAGCAGTTCACGTGCGATTGCCAAGCCAATGCCGGCACTGGCACCGGTGACCAAGGCGGTTTGCCCATCCAGGCGCCAACGCTGCGGGTTCATTGTGTTTCCTCTCGATGCTGGGTGCTGCGTCTGTGAAAGGACGCTGCGGGAAGATGGGGCTAGGATAGCTGCCCGAGCCCAGCGGAGCATGCCGATGAAGCGTCTTTCCTTGTTGATGGTGCCGTTGATGGTGCCGTTGCTGCTTGTTCTGGCAGCGTGCAAGCCACAAGCGCCGGACACCGAGCGCCGTCCTGATCCGCAGGCCACCGCGCTGCGTGATGCGATGAAGAAGGATCTGGATCAGGCCAAGGCGACAGCTGCAGCGGCCGAGCAGGCCAGCAAGGCGCAGAAAGCCGAGTTGGATGCTGCGGTTGGCGGCGCCGACACCGCCAAATAGCGCGTCACCTGTAGTGGGGGGGGGGGGGGGGGGGGGGGGGGGGGGGGGGGGGGCGGGGGGGGG
>NZ_JBRREK010000122.1:0-2663 GCF_056760235.1 Stenotrophomonas sp. STEN018 | reverse complement strand
GCCTACGAAGAAGGCGCTGAGGCCTGATTCGAAGTTCTTTGACAGTATGCGCAGGTATCTTGTGAGGACGCCTGCAGGAATGGATGACTGTCCATCTTGCAGACGTTTAATCAAGCAATGATTCAATTGTTTTAATGCAAGCGAAACGTTGCCAGTGGTTGAACTTCTGCAGCTAAAGTTATTGTCTTCGGACATGTAGTTTTAAGTGAAGAGTTTGATCCTGGCTCAGAGTGAACGCTGGCGGTAGGCCTAACACATGCAAGTCGAACGGCAGCACAGTAAGAGCTTGCTCTTATGGGTGGCGAGTGGCGGACGGGTGAGGAATGCATCGGAATCTACTCTTTCGTGGGGGATAACGTAGGGAAACTTACGCTAATACCGCATACGACCTACGGGTGAAAGCCGGGGACCTTCGGGCCTGGCGCGAATGAATGAGCCGATGCCCGATTAGCTAGTTGGCGGGGTAAGAGCCCACCAAGGCGACGATCGGTAGCTGGTCTGAGAGGATGATCAGCCACACTGGAACTGAGACACGGTCCAGACTCCTACGGGAGGCAGCAGTGGGGAATATTGGACAATGGGCGCAAGCCTGATCCAGCCATACCGCGTGGGTGAAGAAGGCCTTCGGGTTGTAAAGCCCTTTTGTTGGGAAAGAAAAGCAGCCGGTTAATACCTGGTTGTTCTGACGGTACCCAAAGAATAAGCACCGGCTAACTTCGTGCCAGCAGCCGCGGTAATACGAAGGGTGCAAGCGTTACTCGGAATTACTGGGCGTAAAGCGTGCGTAGGTGGTTGTTTAAGTCTGTCGTGAAAGCCCTGGGCTCAACCTGGGAATTGCGATGGAAACTGGGCGACTAGAGTGTGGCAGAGGATAGTGGAATTCCTGGTGTAGCAGTGAAATGCGTAGAGATCAGGAGGAACATCCGTGGCGAAGGCGACTGTCTGGGCCAACACTGACACTGAGGCACGAAAGCGTGGGGAGCAAACAGGATTAGATACCCTGGTAGTCCACGCCCTAAACGATGCGAACTGGATGTTGGGTGCAATTTGGCACGCAGTATCGAAGCTAACGCGTTAAGTTCGCCGCCTGGGGAGTACGGTCGCAAGACTGAAACTCAAAGGAATTGACGGGGGCCCGCACAAGCGGTGGAGTATGTGGTTTAATTCGATGCAACGCGAAGAACCTTACCTGGCCTTGACATGTCGCGAACTTTCCAGAGATGGATTGGTGCCTTCGGGAACGCGAACACAGGTGCTGCATGGCTGTCGTCAGCTCGTGTCGTGAGATGTTGGGTTAAGTCCCGCAACGAGCGCAACCCTTGTCCTTAGTTGCCAGCACGTAATGGTGGGAACTCTAAGGAGACCGCCGGTGACAAACCGGAGGAAGGTGGGGATGACGTCAAGTCATCATGGCCCTTACGGCCAGGGCTACACACGTACTACAATGGTGGGGACAGAGGGCTGCAAGCCGGCGACGGTAAGCCAATCCCAGAAACCCTATCTCAGTCCGGATTGGAGTCTGCAACTCGACTCCATGAAGTCGGAATCGCTAGTAATCGCAGATCAGCATTGCTGCGGTGAATACGTTCCCGGGCCTTGTACACACCGCCCGTCACACCATGGGAGTTTGTTGCACCAGAAGCAGGTAGCTTAACCTTCGGGAGGGCGCTTGCCACGGTGTGGCCGATGACTGGGGTGAAGTCGTAACAAGGTAGCCGTATCGGAAGGTGCGGCTGGATCACCTCCTTTTGAGCAAGACAGCATCGCCTGTCAGGCGTCCCCACAAGAAACCTGCATTCAGAGATCTACACCGGCACAGGCTGGTGTGGAAAGTCCCAATTCGGGGCCTTAGCTCAGCTGGGAGAGCACCTGCTTTGCAAGCAGGGGGTCGTCGGTTCGATCCCGACAGGCTCCACCATTATCAGAACCTTCTCATGTGATCGCAGCAATGCGAACGGTGACAAGGCGCTGCTGAGTTATGACAGAACATTGGGTCTGTAGCTCAGGTGGTTAGAGCGCACCCCTGATAAGGGTGAGGTCGGTAGTTCGAGTCTACCCAGACCCACCACTCTGAATGTACCGCATACTAAGAATTTATAGACATCAGCACTGTGGCTGGTATCTGTTCTTTTAAAACTTGTGACGTAGCGAGCGTTTGAGATTATCTATCTTGACGTGTCGTGAGGCTAAGGCGGAAGACTTAAATGTCTTCTTATTAATTGAGTCGTTATATTCGTATCCGGGCTTTGTACCCCTGGATCAAATGTATAACCCAAGGCAACTTGCGGTTATATGGTCAAGCGAATAAGCGCACACGGTGGATGCCTTGGCGGTCAGAGGCGATGAAGGACGTGGCAGCCTGCGAAAAGTATCGGGGAGCTGGCAACAAGCTTTGATCCGGTAATGTCCGAATGGGGAAACCCACCGCTCCGGCGGTATCCTGCAGTGAATACATAGCTGCTGGAAGCGAACCTGGTGAACTGAAATATCTAAGTAACCAGAGGAAAAGAAATCAACCGAGATTCCCTGAGTAGCGACGAGCGAACGGGGAACAGCCCTTAAGCTGGTATGGTTCTAGAAAAACGGTTTGGAAAAGCCGGCCATAGAAGGTGATAGCCCTGTATTTAAAAGGGCCATTCCAGTGAAGACGAGTAGGGCGGGGC
>NZ_JBRREK010000121.1:0-2731 GCF_056760235.1 Stenotrophomonas sp. STEN018 | reverse complement strand
GGCAATGGGCATTCCCGGTAAAGCCTCTGCCGAGCATGGCTCGGCACTACGGGATGGGTGGCTGGTAAAGCCTCTGCCGAGCATGGCTCGGCACTACGGGATGGGTGGCTGGTAAAGCCTCTGCCGAGCATGGCTCGGCACTACATTGGATGCTCTTTACCGGATGCGCACCGGCAACGGGATGTTGCACAGGTCGATATGGCCGGCGGCGCGCTTGTAGAAACCATCCACCCGGTTACGCCGCGCTTCCACCGCATCGGCGAAGGTCTTCGAATCGGTACGCAACACCTGCAGGTTAACCCGCTGCGCTGCCGGCAGTTCGCTGGCCAAGGTAATAGCCTTGATCTGTGTGCGCTGCGCGGGGTCTTCGTAGAAGCCCATCGGATCGGGGCCGCGCTTGATCGTGCTCAGCAGTTCCATGCCCTTGAGCACGCGCCCGACCAGGGTGATGTTGCGGTCCAGCTGACGCGGCGATTGGCCGGTGACCACGTAGAGTTCTGCACCAACGCTGCTGTCTTCGTCGTTGTTGCGGCCCGCACCCAGCGCCCCGTAGCAATGCGCCAGCCAGGCATTCTTGCCATCGCTGCCAACCGCGAAGTCGCCAACGAAGCCGGTCCTGGCGGCCCAGCCATCGCGGTCGGGCAGGGCGGTGAAGGCCAGGCCTTCAAGCGGGCGCTGGAACTCCGCCGGCAGATGGGTCTTGGCGCTACCCATCGACTTGGCCTTGGCCGCATCGTCCGCATCGGCATCGCCGAACTGGACCACGAAGTTGTCCTGCGAGCGGTAGACGCTAAGCCCATCCCAGAAGTGTTCCTTGGCCAGCGTACGGATGTTGCCGGCATGCTCGGGGGCGAATTGCGGGGCCAACTCGATGATGACGCGGCCGCCTTCCAGATCCATGTACAGCGTGTTCTCCGCTGCCGGGGTGTGCCAGTCGCTGGCCGGGGCGGCGTCGATGATCTCCTGCGCGCTGCGGTATTTGGCGGGGGCGTCGGCCGCCAGCAGCGGCAGCGGGGACAGCGACAAGGCCAGTGCAAGCAGGCAGGGACGTAGCGTCATCGGGCGCATTCCAGTTGGGTGTGGCCCGATTCTGCGCGATTGCTGGCGTGGCCCGCCAGCACCGTGACTGCGGTGGGGGTGACTACCGGCATATTCACTATAGCGAACTAAGTAATAGTATCTGCTTCACGCTAGTCGGCAGGAGTGAGGGCCATGACTGAATTGGATGCACATCTGCGCAAGTTCCAGAAGGAATTGAGCACAGGCACGGTGTCGCTGGCCTTGCTGGCGGTGCTGGCCAAGGCGCCGGAGCCGCTGTACGGCTATCTGATTGCAAAGGAGCTGGAGCGGGTTGGTGATGGCGTGCTCAGCGGCAAGCAGAGCGCCTTGTACCCGGTGCTGCGCAACCTGGAAGGCGCGGGCCTGCTGGAAAGTCACGTGGAGCCATCGGTGGCCGGACCGCCGCGGCGCTACTACCGCATCAATGACGATGGCCGCGCCGCGTTGCGGCAGTGGATCGCAGCGTGGAATGCCACCCGGGACTCGGTCGAGTCCGTACTGGAAGGAATCAACTGATGAACACCGAATACACCACGCGACCGCTGCCGACGACGATTCCCGAATATCTGGACCAGCTGCGCGCTGCCTTGAGTGGCGCTGATCTGGCGATGATCCAGGACGCGCTGTACGACGCGGAGGAGTACCTGCGCTCGGAGCTGGCCGAGCAGCCAGGCAAGAGCGAGGCCGAGGTGATTGCTGGTGTCGCCGGTAGTTATGGCGCACCGGAGGAAGTGGCCGAGATCTACCGCGAAACCGAAGTGACGGTGAATCGCGCGCTGCGCACACCGCGGCCGGCGACACGTGTCATGCCGGCGGTTGCGGCGGCTGACGCCACTGCATCGCCAATGGAGCCAAGTGCAGTTGCACCGGTTCGCGAAGCTGCACCGCGTTCCTTGTGGGCACGTTTCTTCGGTGTGGCTATGGACCCGCATACCTATGGCGCGCTGTTCTACATGCTGTTGTCGCTGGCCACCGGCATTTTCTTCTTCACCTGGGTGGTCGCCGGTTTGTCGCTGTCGGTATCGCTGTTGATCCTGATCATCGGTATTCCGATCCTGCTGCTGTTCCTGGGCTCGGTGCGGGTGTTGTCGCTGGTTGAAGGGCGCATCATCGAGACCATGTTGGGTGTGCGCATGCCGCGTCGTCCAACCTATACCGACCGCAGCCAGGGCTGGATGCAGCGCATCGGTGCGATGTTCTCGGACGGCCGCACCTGGCTGACCATGCTGTATTTCGTGTTGATGCTGCCGCTGGGCATTCTGTACTTCACTGTGGCAACGACCTTGCTGTCGACGTCGTTGGCGCTGGTGTTCGCACCGGCTGTAGCGCTGTTTTCCAATCTGCCGGTGGGGATCTGGATCGACGGCGTCAGTGTCGGCAACCCGTTCTGGCTGTGGCCGGTGTCGGTGGGTGCAGGCGTGCTGCTGCTGTTTGGCACGCTGCATCTTGCACGCGGCATTGGCAAATTGCACGGCGCGATGGCCAAGCATCTGCTGGTGCGGCTGTAAGCACGACGGGATGATGGAATGCAGACGAGGGCGCCGATGGCGCCCTCGTTTTTTTGTAGTGCCGAGCCATGCTCGGCAGAGGCATTACAGATAAACCCCTTTGTAGGAGCGGCGTCAGACGCGAAGCTGGTAGAAAGCCCGATGGCAGAAATGCCCAGCCAGTC
>NZ_JBRREK010000120.1:0-2900 GCF_056760235.1 Stenotrophomonas sp. STEN018 | reverse complement strand
CCTGACGATGACCTACTCTCGCACAGCTTAGGCTGCACTACCATCGGCGCGGCTACGTTTCACTTCCGAGTTCGGGATGGGATCGGGTGGTTCCATAGCGCTAATTTCATCAGGGAGACAGTTGGAGCGTCGCTCGTGTCTTCTTTCTGGAGGTATGCATGGATCTGCATGCCATCCAAGAAAGGGCCTACGGCGCCTGTCTCGCGTTTGGTCTTGTGACGTAGCGTGCAACTTGGACTCTATCGACATGTCATGTCGGCCAAGGCAACTTGAGGTTATATGGTCAAGCCTCACGGATCATTAGTATCAGTTAGCTCAATGCATTGCTGCACTTACACACCTGACCTATCAACCACATAGTCTATATGGTTCCTTTAGGGGGCTTGTGCCCCGGGAAGTCTCATCTTGAGGCGCGCTTCCCGCTTAGATGCTTTCAGCGGTTATCGCTTCCGAACATAGCTACCCGGCAATGCCACTGGCGTGACAACCGGAACACCAGAGGTTCGTCCACTCCGGTCCTCTCGTACTAGGAGCAGCCCCTCTCAAACTTCCAACGCCCATGGCAGATAGGGACCGAACTGTCTCACGACGTTCTGAACCCAGCTCGCGTACCACTTTAAATGGCGAACAGCCATACCCTTGGGACCGACTACAGCCCCAGGATGTGATGAGCCGACATCGAGGTGCCAAACACCGCCGTCGATATGAACTCTTGGGCGGTATCAGCCTGTTATCCCCGGAGTACCTTTTATCCGTTGAGCGATGGCCCTTCCATACAGAACCACCGGATCACTAAGTCCTAGTTTCCTACCTGCTTGATCCGTCGATCTTGCAGTCAAGCACGCTTATGCCTTTGCACACAGTGCGCGATGTCCGACCGCGCTGAGCGTACCTTCGAGCTCCTCCGTTACTCTTTAGGAGGAGACCGCCCCAGTCAAACTACCCACCATACACGGTCCCCGATCCAGATAATGGACCTAGGTTAGAACGTCAAGCACGACAGGGTGGTATTTCAAGGATGGCTCCACTGCAGCTAGCGCCACAGTTTCATAGCCTCCCACCTATCCTACACAGACGAACTCAACGTTCAGTGTAAAGCTATAGTAAAGGTTCACGGGGTCTTTCCGTCTTGCCACGGGAACGCTGCATCTTCACAGCGATTTCAATTTCACTGAGTCTCGGGTGGAGACAGCGCCGCTGTCGTTACGCCATTCGTGCAGGTCGGAACTTACCCGACAAGGAATTTCGCTACCTTAGGACCGTTATAGTTACGGCCGCCGTTTACTGGGGCTTCGATCAAGAGCTTCGCCTTGCGGCTGACCCCATCAATTAACCTTCCAGCACCGGGCAGGCGTCACACCCTATACGTCCACTTTCGTGTTTGCAGAGTGCTGTGTTTTTGATAAACAGTCGCAGCGGCCTGGTTACTGCGACCCTCTTCAGCTATAGCTCGCATGAGCCACCAAAAAGGGTGCACCTTCTCCCGAAGTTACGGTGCCATGTTGCCTAGTTCCTTCACCCGAGTTCTCTCAAGCGCCTGAGAATTCTCATCCTACCCACCTGTGTCGGTTTACGGTACGGTCTGCGTAAGCTGAAGCTTAGGAGCTTTTCCTGGAAGCGTGGTATCAGTGACTTCGCCTTAAAGGCTCGTCTCGGTGCTCGGTCTTAAAGAATCCCGGATTTGCCAAAGATTCAAACCTACCGCCTTTCCCCAGGACAACCAACGCCTGGTACACCTAACCTTCTCCGTCCCTCCATCGCACTTACGCGAGGTGCAGGAATATTAACCTGCTTCCCATCGACTACGCATTTCTGCCTCGCCTTAGGGGCCGACTCACCCTGCGCCGATTAACGTTGCGCAAGGAAACCTTGGGCTTTCGGCGTGCGGGTTTTTCACCCGCATTATCGTTACTCATGTCAGCATTCGCACTTCCGATACCTCCAGCAAGCTTCTCAACTCACCTTCACAGGCTTACGGAACGCTCCTCTACCGCGTACATATAAATATGCACACTCCAAGCTTCGGTTTACTGCTTAGCCCCGTTAAATCTTCCCCGCAGACCGACTCGACCAGTGAGCTATTACGCTTTCTTTAAAGGGTGGCTGCTTCTAAGCCAACCTCCTGGCTGTCTGTGCCTTTCCACATGGTTTTCCACTTAGCAGTAAATTTGGGACCTTAGCTGTGGATCTGGGTTGTTTCCCTTTTCACGACGGACGTTAGCACCCGCCGTGTGTCTCCCATACAGTCCGTCTTGGTATTCGGAGTTTGCAATGGTTTGGTAAGTCGCGATGACCCCCTAGCCATAACAGTGCTCTACCCCCAAGAGGATACATATGAGGCGCTACCTAAATAGCTTTCGAGGAGAACCAGCTATCTCCGGGTTCGATTAGCTTTTCACTCCTAATCACACCTCATCCCCTACCTTTGCAACGGGAGTGGGTTCGGGCCTCCAGTGCGTGTTACCGCACCTTCACCCTGGGCATGACTAGATCACCCGGTTTCGGGTCTACTGCCCGCGACTATGCGCCCTTATCAGACTCGGTTTCCCTTCGCCTCCCCTATACGGTTAAGCTTGCCACGAACAGTAAGTCGCTGACCCATTATACAAAAGGTACGCAGTCACTCTTTCGAGCTCCTACTGCTTGTACGCACACGGTTTCAGGATCTATTTCACTCCCCTCTCCGGGGTTCTTTTCGCCTTTCCCTCACGGTACTGGTTCACTATCGGTCGGTCAGTAGTATTTAGCCTTGGAGGATGGTCCCCCCATATTCAGACAGGGTTTCACGTGCCCCGCCCTACTCGTCTTCACTGGAATGGCCCTTTTAAATACAGGGCTATCACCTTCTATGGCCGGCTTTTCCAAACCGTTTTTCTAGAACCATACCAGCTTAAGGGCTG
>NZ_JBRREK010000119.1:0-3053 GCF_056760235.1 Stenotrophomonas sp. STEN018 | reverse complement strand
CCCCCGGGCACGGGCCGGTGCCACACCGGGGCCTTCCCCTAGGCCGGCCCGCCCCAGGCGGGCCATGGGGCTTTCCGGGTCGCCCCCCCGCCGCGCTGGGCGGGGCTCTACAGGGGCATTCCCGGTAATGCCCAATAGCCAACCCCTTCCCAACCCTCTCCTACGCCTTCGGCGCAAGGCAGGGGGCAGAAGCACCCAGCAGACAGCCCTTGTCCCGCAATTGCTCCAGCATCGCTGTGCCATTGCTGATGAAACCATCATCAGCCTCTGTACCCGCTTCAACCGCCAACTCCTGCAACTGCTCAAGCCCGCTGAGCTGGGGAAACTGCTCCAGCCGCTCCAGCAACCGGTACAGCAACGGCGAAAGCTCAGAGAACACGATATTTCCATCAGCCTCGCGTCTGGCCAGCAGCAAAGTCGGTTGTAGCGGCGGCTCACCGGGCTGATATTCCAGACCAATCCTATGCACCGGCCACTGGTAGGCCAGCGCTCGGCACCAGGGCGAACAGACCGGGCTACCGGTCAGCAGGTCACCACCAGGATCATGCGCGGGCACAGGTTCATCGCTGATCTTCAGCGCCAGCTCGATCCATTCGTAATGGGCCAGTTCCAGCAGCCAAGGCGCTTGCGGATCGACGGATCGATCGTCCAGAAAGGCAATGAACTCCTGCCCGATTTCCGGAAACAGCGGCGTATGCGCACGATGCTCACGGCAGAAATCGCGCACCAGCTGCTGCCAGCGCGGCCCACCCAAGGTACGTGCGATCACCGGAAAATTGGCGGCCAGCAGACTCTGGATATTGTTGAAATACAGCTCGCGGTACACCTGCATGCGCGTGTCGTCGATACCCGACGGTGCCGGCTGCTGCAACGGGTCGCGCAGGTGCGCGGCAAAGCGCATCTGTAGGTCGCGCAGGGGCTCAGCCATGAGCGGCCTGCTGCAACTGACGGATCCGCGTCAGTTCTTCCAGTAGCTCGGGCAGCGGCGGGAAGTTGAAGTCGCGCTCCAGCAGGGTGGGGCGCACGCCATGCATGGCGTAGGTGTCGGCCAGCAGCTCCCAGACATCGCCCTTGACCGGCATGCCGTGGGTGTCGATCTTCAGGTCTTCGGCTTCGTCGTGATGACCGGCGACGTGGTAGCTGGCAATGCGCTGTGAGGGCAGGCGTGCCAGAAACGCGCGCGCGTCATAACCGTGGTTGATGGCGTTGACGTAGACGTTGTTGACGTCCAGCAGCAGGTCGCAATCGGCTTCGTCGAGCACTGCATTGATGAAATCGGCCTCATCCATGTCCGCCGCAGGTACGGCGTAGTAGGAGGCATTTTCCACGGCGATACGACGACCGAGGATGTCCTGGGTCTGGCGGATGCGCGCGGCCACATGCTGCACGGCTTCGGCGGTGAGCGGCAGCGGCAGCAGTTCGTAGAGATGGCCGTCATCCGTGCACCAGCTCAGGTGCTCGCTGTACAACGCAACCTGGTGTTGGTCGAGGAAGTGTCGCGTACGTGCGAGGAATTCCACATCCAATGGGGCGGGTCCGCCCAGCGACAGCGATAGGCCATGGCAGCTGAGCGGATGCCGCTGCGACAGCGCGGTCAGCGCTTCGCCCAAGCTGCCGCCAACGCCGATCCAGTTGTCCGGAGCGCATTCGAGAAAGTCGAATGCGCCAGCCGGCGCGGCCTGCAAGGCGTCGAGCAGAGAGCGCCGCAGACCCAGGCCGGCGCTGGCCTGGGTTGGCATGCGCTGGTCGGGTGTGTGCTGCCCCGGTGTGCTGGGCTTAGTGCTTACCGCCACACTTGCCCTCACCACACTTGCCTTCGGCCTTGGCTTTGTCCGCACCGGCGGCTGCTTCGCCGTCAGCCTTGGTGGCATCGGTCTTGGACTTGTCCTTGTCGGCGCCGCATTTGCCTTCGCCACACTTACCCTCGCCGCACTTGCCTTCGGCCTTTTGCTTGGCGGCGGCATCGCTGCTTTGTGCAGTGGCGGCGGCCTGTGCGTCGGCGGTTGGCGGGGTCTGGGCGCTGGCGCCGAGCGCATAGCCTTGAGCAAGATCGGTCATGGCAAAGGCAGGGGCCGTCATGCTGCCGAGCAGGGCTACGCCCAGGGCGAGAGTGGTGGGCTTGCGGATGTCGATGGCCATTGATTGTGTCTCCGGTAGTGGTTGGGCCGGGGGGAGGCTGGAGCTTAACAAGCGGCCCGGGTCAGCGGCACGACCTTGCCATCGTTGGAATGACAACGGGCCCACTTGGGGCCCGCGTTGGTTCAGCTGATGCTGGCGATCAGCGATGTCCGTTGACGATATCGATGATCAGCCCGCTGGCCACCGCCATCAGTACATAGCGGTCATCGAGCTTGCGCCATTCGTTGCCGCGCCCGGGCTTTCGCAGGCCGTGCCGGTTGTAATCGGCGACGCGGTTGCCGCGCTGGTTCTGCGCCAAGTGCTCGCCCTTGCGCGGGACGTGGTGGGCGCTGTTGTTGGAAGCATGGCGGGCGCCATTATGGGCGGCTGGAGCATGGCTGCTGTTGCCGTGCTCCTGATTGTGCGGGGCCGAGCTGCGCGCCGACTTTTCGTGGCGCGTGTCGTCACGGTCGCGGTCCTGTGTGGGGCCGGCAAAGGCGGTGCTGGAGGCCAGCAGGGACAGGCTCAGGAGGGTGGCGGCGATACGCTTCATGGGGATTCCTCGGTGCGCGGCGGGAGTGCTGCGGACGAGTCCATGCTCGGAAAAATTCCGTGAATGCCTGATTAAAAATGGTGGCTGGGGAGTATCGCTTTGTACCGGTCTGTATCGGCCCGCCGCGACGAGGTGCAGCGGGCCGATGCGGACAGGTAGGTGGTGCGGGGGGCGCCGGTGGGGGCCGGAGGCCGCGCCCAGGTGGGGAAGGGGGGGGGGGGGGGGGGGGGGGCCCGCGCCCCCCGCCCGCCCGGCCGCGGGGGGGCGCCCCCCGCCCCGCCCGGGCGGGGGGGCCCCCCCCCCCCCCACCCCCCCCCCCGCCCGCCCGGCGGGGGGCGGCCGCGCCCGCGCGGGGCCCCCCCCCCCCCCCCCCCCCCCCCCC
>NZ_JBRREK010000118.1:0-3128 GCF_056760235.1 Stenotrophomonas sp. STEN018 | reverse complement strand
TTGGTTGTTTGGGTGGTGGTGGGCGGCGCCGCCCTCGCCCCCCCCGGCCCGGCCCCGCCCCCCCCCCCCCCCCCCCCCCCCCCCCCCCCCCCCCCCCCCCCCCCCCCCCCCCCCCACTACAGGTGAAGCGCTGTTTCGTCATGTCCTCGAACTGACTGATTTGCCGTGCATTCCTGTCCAAAAGGACAGCTGCCAGACAACATTCAAATGCAACTGTTTCAGGTTTGGTGCACTGCAAAATTGTGCTGATTTTTGCGGTAGGCTTGACGGGTTTCCGCTCTTCAGGCTCTACGTCTTAGATGAACGAGTACCGCAGCAGCGTTGTCTTCGCCACCCCCGACCTGCCCTTGCGCGACGATGTGCGTCGCCTCGGCACGCTGGTTGGTGATCTGATTTCCGAACAGGTATCGCCCGGCTTCCTCGACGAGGTTGAAGACGTGCGTACCACCGCCATCGCCCGCCGCGAAAGCCAGGCGCCGTTGACCCAGCTCAGCACCCAGCTTGCCGGCCGCGCACCGCGCGATGCAGAAGCGTTGGTGCGTGCTTTCAGTACCTATTTCCAGGTGGTCAACATCGCCGAGCGCGTGCATCGCATCCGCCGTCGCCGTGACTACCAACGCGCAGGCACCAAGCGTCCGCAACCGGAAGGCCTGCATGACGCCTTGCTTGCGCTGAAGGCGCAGGGCGTGACGCCGGAAGAACTGGCGCAGTGGCTGCCGCGGATCGATATCGAACCGGTATTCACCGCGCATCCAACTGAAGCTGTGCGGCGTGCCCTGCTGGAAAAAGAACAGTTGATGGTTGCCGCATTGGTCGACAACCTCGATGGCCAACGCACGCCCGGCGAGCAGGCCGCCGATGCCGCGCGTTTCCGCATGGCGCTGACCGCATCGTGGCAGACCGCCGATTCCTCGCCGGTGCGCCCAACCGTTGATGATGAGCGCGAGCATGTCGGCTTCTATCTGACCCGTGTGTTGTACCGGGTGATTCCAGTGTTCTACGAATCGTTGGAACAGGCGCTGCGCGACACCTGGGGCCGAACCTTGCCGTTGCCACGCCTGCTGCGTTTCGGTACCTGGGTCGGCGGCGACATGGACGGCAATCCGAATGTGGATGCCGGCACTATCACCAATACCTTGAATGCACAGCGCAGCGCGGTGCTGAGCTTGTATCTGAAAGACATGGTGGCGCTGGCCAGCCTGCTCAGCCAATCGACTGAACTGGTCGGTGTCAGTGCTGAAGTGCAGGCGCGCTTGCAGGAATACCAACAACTGCTGCCGCAGGTGAAGTCGCGTCCACGTCACGCCGACATGCCGTATCGCCTGCTCAACGATCGCATGCGTGCGCGTCTGCAGGCCACACAGGAAGACGCGCCGGGTGCGTATGCCTCGCCGGAAGAATTCATCCACGACATCCAGCTGATCCTCGATAGCCTGGACGCCAACAAGGGCAAGCACGCCGGCTGGTTCTCGGTGCGACGTCTGCTGTGGCGCGTGCGCACGTTTGGCTTCCATCTGGCGCGCTTGGATGTGCGTCAGGAATCCAGTGTGCATTCGCGCGCGCTGGCCGAAGTGCTGGGCGGGCTGGATGCGTTCGATGCGTTGGACGACGCGGCGCGTGCACAGCTGTTGTCGTCCTACGCTGCAGGCACCTCCGTGTTGGCGCACGGCGAGGATGAAGCCGGGCAGCGTTTGGACAAGGTGTTCGCCGCATTGGCCGACGCGCGCCAGCGGCACGGCGCCGATGCCTTGGGCAGCTACATCATCTCGATGGCGCATGATCGTGGCGACGTGTTGGCGGTATTGGCGCTGGCACGTCGCGGTGGTCTGCTCGATGCGGACAACGCGGTGCCGCTGGATATCGCGCCATTGTTTGAAACCGTGGACGACCTGCAACGCGGCACCGCCACGCTGCGTGATCTGCTTGCTGACCCGGTTTATCGCGCCCATCTGGCCGCACGTGATGACGTGCAGATGGTGATGCTCGGCTATTCGGACAGCGGCAAGGACGGTGGTATCGCTGCCTCGCGCTGGGGCTTGCAGCATGCGCAGGTCGAACTGCTGGAAACGGCGGCCGAGTTCGGCGTCAAACTGACCTTCTTCCACGGCCGCGGTGGTTCGATCAGCCGCGGTGGTACCAAGACCACGCATGCGGTGAATGCCTCCCCGCGCGGCAGCATCGGTGGGCGTCTGCGGGTTACCGAGCAGGGCGAAGTAATCCATCGCAAGTACGGCATCCGCGCGTTGGCGCTGCGCTCGCTGGAGCAGTCGGCCGGCGCTGTGTTGCGCGCCAGCCTGCGCCCGCGTGCCACTGAGCCGCGCGAGGAACAGTGGAAGCCGGTGATGGCGTTGGTCGCCGAGCAGAGTTCTGCGGCGTATCGCGCCTTTGTTGGCGATGCGCAGTTCATGAACTACTTCCGCCAAGCGACCCCGATCGATGTGATCGAGCGGATGACGCTTGGATCGCGACCGTCGCGACGCTTGGGTCAGGATGCGGCGCTGACCAATCTGCGCGCGATTCCGTGGGTGTTCGCGTGGAGCCAGGCGCGTGCGGTTATTCCCGGTTGGTTTGGCGTCGGCAGTGGCTTGCAGGCCGCTGCTGACGGGGGACATGAACAGACCTTGCGTGAGATGGCGCACGACTGGCCGTTCTTCGAAACCTTCCTCGACGACATGTCGATGGTATTGAGCAAGGGTGACATCCATATCGCCGAGCAGTTCTCCAAGCTGGCCGGGCCGTTGCACGACCAGTTCTTCCCGCTGATCCGCGAGGAGCTGGCGTTGACCGCACATTGGGTGAAGCGCCTGAGTGGCCAACAGGAATTGCTGGAGCAGGACCCGCGGCTTGCGTTGTCTATCCGCCTGCGCAATCCCTACATCGACCCGATCAGCATCCTGCAGGTGGACCTGCTGCAGCGCTGGCGCGCAAGCGACCGCCAGGACGAAGGTTTGTTGCGTGCACTGGTAGCCTGCGTGAACGGTGTATCGCAAGGCGTGCAGAACACCGGTTGAAGCCTTTCCTGTAGTGCCGAGCCATGCTCGGCAGGGGCCTTCCCGGCAATGCCCAAATGTAGTGCCGAGCCATGCTCGGCAAAGGGCTCTACCAGGAAAGCCCCTGCCGAGCATGGC
>NZ_JBRREK010000117.1:0-3436 GCF_056760235.1 Stenotrophomonas sp. STEN018 | reverse complement strand
CTTGGCACTGCTTGGCACTGCTTGGCACTGCTTGGCACTGCTTGGCACTGCTTGGCACTGCTTGGCACTGCTTGGCACTGCTTGGCACTGCTTGGCACTGCTTGGCACTGCAGTCCCTTCTCCCGCTTGCGGGAGAAGGTGCCCCGAAGGGGCGGATGAGGGGGAGCTTTTGGCCTCTATATGGTGCTTTGCACCTCACCCTCTCCCCAACCCCTCCCCCGGGGGATGAGGGGCTTCAAGCAAGGGTTTCGAGCAACGGCGCCCGTCTCACTTCTTGAACAACAGCGCCAACACACTCGGCCTCAGCGCCAACTTCATCATCTGCCGAAACTCTGCCGGCGTCAGACTGGTCTTGCACGGCAACATGCCGGCCACACCATCCATCACCAGCAGACCATCCTCAGCCTTCACGTCATTGATGCGCACATCCAGCTTCATCGCAGGGGTAGCAACCTTCATGCTCAGCCCTCCCAGTTGCCAAGACCGACGATCTCGCGACCCGCAGCACGCCCAGAGATCATCGCTTCGGTCAGGTACGAACCGTTCTGGTACAGATCGGAGAACATCGACCCCATCTCACCGGCCTCGTACAAGCGCGGGATGTGCTTTCCATCATGATCCAGCACCTCGGACTTGATGTTGCGACGCGCGCCACCACCCGTGCACACGATCACCGGATCAACCCGCATGGCATAGAACGGCGCCTGCGCGATCGGGTAAAGCGTCTCCGGATTACGCCCGAAATCGGCATCATTCTTCGCTGCACAGGCCGCGTTGTAGCGCTCCACTTCCGCACGCAGCTTGGCCGGGTCGCGGTTGATCTTCAACGCCAATTCTTCCAGCGTATCGGCCTTCTGGATCCACCCCTTCTCCACTTCCACCGAGTTGTCGTCGGACCACTTGTAGCCCCGCACCACCGGGTTCCAGCTCATCACTTCAACCACCAGCTTGTTGTACTGGCAAGTGATGGAATCAAAGATCATATGCACCGGCTGCGCTCGATAGTGCGGGGTATCCACCCAATGACCGTGCTTCTTTTCCTTGTAGTGCGTGAGCTGCAGCTCGGCGGTCTCGTTGTAGAAACGTTCGGTGTTCGCATCCACCTCGATCCAGCTGAAGCTCTGCCAGAAGAAGTTGCGCAGGAAGCCGTTGACGAAGCCTTCCGGCTTGAAGCCCGGCCAGATACCACCGGACTGTCCCTGGTTACGCATATGCCACAGATCCGCACCAGCCTTCTGCAGGATCTTGATGCCGTCACCGGTGTTGTGCGGCGTGCCCAGCGGTGCCGGATTGGCAAGACCGAAGTAATTGCGCTGCATGTCCAGGTTGGCTTCAAAACCACCGGTCGCCATCACCACGCCCTTGTTGGCACGGATCGCCACGCGTTGACCGTTCTGCTCGGCGATGACGCCGAACACTTCCAGCGTATCCGGGTCCTGCACCAGATCCTTGAGCGGCGATTCGTATGCGATCTGGACACGCGGGCGCAGTCGGATGTTCTCGCGGAAAGCCAGATAGACGCCGGACGGGATCGGCAAGATGGTGGCGGTGCAATGCACGGCCTCACGCGCACCAAACTCCGGGAACTCCAGCACCGCGTCGCGCTCGGAGAAACCGGTGCCGTGGATGAACTGCGCACCAGCCTGGGCCGCACGCTCCTGGATCCATGGTTCCAGCGCTTCCATCGCCTCTGACCACGGCACCAGCATGTCTTCCGGGATAGGGTTGGCCACGCTCATCTTGCGCTGGTACTCGGCCAGCACCTTGGCATTCTTGGTGATCAGCAACGACTGCCCGGCAACGCGGCTGTTGCCGCCAGTCTCAGCCTCATTGGCCTTTTCAAGAATGAGGATGGACAGATTGGGGTCCAGATCGTGCGCCTCGATGGCGGCGCACATGGCCGCCAGGCCAAAGCCGGCGATGACGAGGTCGTACTGCTGGTCCCACTGTTTGACGGCGTTGCGACTGGCCATGGTTCCCCTCCGGGAGATTGCGATCAGCCGACTATCGATGCCCTGCCTCTACAACCGCCAACCAATTCGCGTACGATCCACAACCATTGGTTGTAACGAAATGTCGCCATGGATCTCCGCCAGCTCCGCTACTTCCTGTCCGTGGTCGAACACGGCAGCTTCACCCGCGCCGCCACGGCTACCGGGCGCACCCAGCAGGCCCTGAGCAAGGGCATCCAGGCACTGGAGCAACAACTGGACGCCCGCCTGTTCGAACGCGGCAGCCGCGAGGCCCGGCTCACCGACGTCGGCCGCTTGCTGATGGAACACGCCCAGCCCGCCCACGACGCCGTGCGCCGCTTCGAGGACCGCCTGCAGGAGCTGCAGACCGGCGCCGAAGGGCAAGTACGCATCGGCACCGGCCCCAGTACCGCCGGCTCGCTGGTCGCACCGGCGGTACTGGCGCTGCGCCGGCATTGGCCGAAGATCGGCATCCACGTCAGCAGCGGCATCCTGCCCGAACTGCTGCCCAATCTGCTGGCGCGCGAGCTGGACGCGGTAGTCACCCTGCACACCTTTGGCGACGGCGACCCAGACCCGCGCATCAAAAGCGAAGTGCTGATGCACGACGAGTACCGCGTGCTCGCCAGCGTGCGTCATTCGCTCGCGCGGCAACGCGATATCACCCCAGTACAGTTGCTGGAGCACGCATGGATTTTCGGCCGCCGCCTGGGCGCAGTCGAAGGCGCGTTCCGACAGCGTTTCCACGAAGCCGGATTGGAGCCACCGCTCAACACGATGGAGAGCGGCTCCCCGGAATTCATGCGCGCGATGATTCGCGATGGCGGCTATCTCACCTTGCTGCCCAGCCGTTTGGCGCAGGCCGAGTTGCTTGCCGGGCATTGGGTGAAGCTGGATGCACCCGGGTTCGCATGGCAAAGACCGGTGATGGTTTACACACGTGATGGCGAACCGCAAAACGCGCCACTGGCGAGATTTTTGCAGGCGCTGCGAAATGCGGCGGAATTGGCGCGAGTGCGGGAAGTGGAGTGAAGGTTTGACAAAGCGTCGTCGAGCGTTTGGTGGACTGCGGGTTCGCGATGTGAGGTAGACCGCTGGAAGAATCATCGCGATCACGACACTCCAGTCGTCAATACGCCTGCCGGGACAGGGGTGTATTCGATATCACCGTGCGGAAACGCCACTAAACTCAGTCACAAGGTGATGGCGCACCGCGATAAATATCGCAAGCCTTTGTTTATTAAAAAAATTATTTGGATTCAAAAGCGACATTGAATTAGGCATACTCCGGCCTACACCGCTTTTACGCGGTCCACTAAGAGTTAGGCGGCGGTGTGCTGGTTGGCTGGCCGTTCTTCTTTCGGCAGCAACATCGGCAAGTCACCGGTCGGCTCCGGGTAACAGTTCCAACTGTTCCTGGCACCGGCCAGCTCGCCACTTCGTCTTACGCCTCACTGCCCAGT
>NZ_JBRREK010000116.1:0-3778 GCF_056760235.1 Stenotrophomonas sp. STEN018 | reverse complement strand
CCCCCCCCCTCGCCGCCGCCGCGGCCTTCGGCGCGCCCCCCCTGCCCCGCCCCCGCCCACGCCTTGTCTTTGGCTCCCGCCCACCCCCCCGCCCCCCCCCCCCCCCCCCACTACCCCCTAACCCCGCCCCGCCAACCCCACAGGCCCGGCCATATTGCGCAGCAACATGCGTCCAACCCCCGGCTGTGCTAAAAAATGCGCGCCAATCGTTTAGATCGATCCAAATCGACACCCCCACGATCGCCGGCAACGGAACCCTGCTCGAGCGCCAAACCAGTCATTGGGCGAACGCAACAAGGCCCCGGTTTCACCCGTTTTTAGATCGATACAAGTCCAAGTCAACGTGACAGTTAACGATTCAATCCAGGAGAGGGAGAGAAATGAAACAGATCACACGCAAGCACGGCCGTGACACCTTGTCCGCCGCCATTGCCTTCGCCTTGTTCGCCGTTGCCGCCGTTCCCGGCGCCGCGTTCGCACAACAGGCCAGCAACAACAGCACCAGCCCCGATGCCACCACGCTCGACAGCGTCAACGTCACCGGTTACCGCTACGCCATCGAAAAAAGCCTTGAGCAGAAGCGCGACGCCAATGCCATCGTCGAGGTAATCACCGCCGAGGACGTCGGCAAATTCCCCGACAAGAACGTGGCCGACGCGCTGCAGCGCGTGCCCGGCGTGATTGTCACCCGCGATGGCGGCGAAGGTAAGAACGTCAGCGTGCGCGGCCTGTCCTCGGAGCTGACCCTGACCGAGTTGAACGGCAATTACGTGGCCACCGCAGAATCCAACGGCGACCCGACCCGCTCGTTCAACTACACCCTGCTGCCATCGAACATGCTGGGCAGCGCCGAGCTGTTCAAGTCGCCGGAAGCGCGCATCGACGAAGGCGGCATCGGTGGCACGGTGATCCTGCACACGCGCCGCCCGCTGGACATGGAAGCCAACACCGGCTTCGTCTCCGTCGAAGGCACCTGGGCCGACACCACCAAGAAGACCGACGGCCAGCTCTCCGCCTCATATTCGTGGCATGACAAGGACGAGCGCTTCGGCGTGTTCGTCGGTTATACCGACCAGAAGCGCACCACCCGCACCATGGGCGCCAGCACCGAAGGCTGGTCCTGGTATGGCCGTGACGAAGGCGGCACCGCGGTTGACGTCAATGGCAAGCCTTCCGACTTCAATTCCAACTGGTGGGGCGGCACCGGCTTCTACGACCAGAGCGGCAAGTACTACACCGGCTTCATGATGCCGACCTCGGTGAACCTCGACGTCAAGGACGAGGAGCGCGAGCGCAAGGGCGGCCAGGTAACCCTGCAGTTCAAGCCGCTGGACAACCTCACCCTGACCGCGAACTACTTCCGCTTCGATCTGTCGCAGAACTCCCAGACCCACACCATCAAGGTGCCGGAATGGAACATCGCCCGCTACTGGGGCGACGGCAACTGGGCCGGCGGGCGCCTGCTCGATGGGCTGACCATGGACCCGAGTGGCACCATCGTCACCGGCGCCAACTACAGCAAGCACCCGGGCAAGACCTACTACTGCAGCGAAGACCAAGCTGCCGCCGGCGGCATGGCGCCGGGTGGCTGGGGCTCGGACGACTGCACCGTGCCGACCCCGCAGATCACCGGCAGCTACAACATCGAAGAGGCACTGTCGCAGACCGTCGATTTCTCCGCCGAATGGATCGGCGAATCGGTCGACATCGCCTTCAAGGGCGGGCGCACCTGGGCCGAGGGCGGCCCCTCGCTGCAATTCTCGGTGCCGCTCAAGCCGCGCAGCCAGAATGCGGACGGCAGTTGGAACCTGGGCAACCTGGCCAGCTCCTGGAGCCTGACCGGCACGCCGTCGATGGCGTTCTCGCCGGAGCTGATGCAGAACCTGAAGAACGGCATCCTGCAGGTTGACCTCGGCTCCACCGGCTCGTCGTGGACCCGTAACACCAACCAGCAGAAGTTCGCCCAGATCGATACCACCTGGCACAACGACTCCGGCTTCCTGGAATCGCTGCAGTTCGGCGTCAAGTACCGTGACGGTGGCATCCACCGCAGCACCGGCAACAGCTACTGGGCCTGCCCGGGCACCGACGCCAGCGACTACGGCAACCGCTACTGGAACGGCCGCTGCAACGACATCGCCCAGCAGTTCTCGCCGGACTTCGTGTACGGCATGGGCAACCTGGCCGGCGGCATCAATGCAAGCGCGTTCCCGGCCATCAACTACCCGGCCTACATCGCCCATCTGAACAAGACCTACGGGCCGATGCAGACCCGCAACGAGGACAACTTCGTCTACAACGTGGACGAAAAGATCTATTCCACCTACCTGCAGGCCAACTTCCGCACCGAGCGTCTGCGCGGCAACGTCGGCGTGCGCGTGGTCAGCACCCGCCAGCACGCCGATTCCACCGACAAGGTCACCTCGTACAACGACTACTTCTACGACGACGCCAACGGCAACCCACTGGCCTGCCAGGCCGGCGCGGCGGTACCCGGTGGCGCGCCCGCCGATACCTATTGCGGCACCGAAGGGTACTGGCGGCTCTCGGACGACCAGCAGCGCAAAGAGTCGTTCGCGGTCAGCGGCCTGGACCGCAACTACACCGACGTACTGCCCAGCTTCAACCTGGCCTATGACCTGACCGACAACCTGCTGCTGCGCGCAGCCGCTTCCAAGGTGATCTCGCGTCCGAGCTACAGCAACATCGCCGCACCGGGCAACCTGGAATACTTCAGCCCCGAATACGTCAATGACCGCCGCCTCACCGGTGGTGCCGGTGAGCAGGGCTGGTACGGCTCGGGCAGCAACAAGAACCTGGAAGCCTACAAGGCCACCCAGTACGACATCGGCGTGGAGTGGTACTTCCAGCCCGGCTCGGTGTTGGGCCTGGGCCTGTTCCGCAAGGACGTCAGCAACTTCTCGGTACCTGTGGTGCAGGACGTCACGCAGAACATCGGCGGACAGACCGTGGTCGTGCAGAACTACTCCACCACCGCCGGTGGTCGTGATGCGGTGTCGCAGGGGCTGGAGTTCTACGCCCAGCACACGCTGGATTTCGGCCTGGGCTTCCAGGCGAACTACACCTGGAACGACACCAACGAAGCGGCAATCACCCTGGAAGACGGCACCGCGATCGGCAAGTCACCGCTGGTTGGCAGCGCCGAGAACCAAGCCAACTTCACCGTGTTCTATGAAGTTGAAAAGCTGCTGCTGCGTGCCTCGTGGAACCGTCGCGGCGAGGTGGTGCAGGGCCTGGTCAGCGGCCTGAACCTCTACCAGGAGCCCTACCAGCAGATCGACCTGAACGCCGCCTACAACGTCACCCCGGCGCTGAGCCTGACTGCATCGGTGTTGAACCTGACCAAGGAAGAGACGCGCACCCATCTGGGCAGCGACACCAAGGCCCGTTTCTACTCCAACGGTTACGCGGGCCGTGTCGTCTACTTCGGCGTGAACTGGAAGTTCTAAGAGCGTTGTAACCGTGCCTGGTGCACGGAGGTAATGAAAAAGCCGCGCTGGTTACAGCGCGGCTTTTTTGCTTCAAAGCGGGGCGGAGACTGCTTTCCCTTCTCCCGCCTGCGGGGGAAGGTGCCCGAAGGGCGGATGGGGGAGCTGTTGCTGTTGCTGTTGCTGTTGCTGTTGCTGCTGTTGCTGTTGCTGTTGCTGCTGTTGCTGCTGTTGTTATTGCTGCTGTTGTTATTGCTGCTGTTGTTATTGCTGCTGTTGTTATTGCTGCTGTTGTTATTGCTGCTGTTGTTATTGCTGCTGTTGTTATT
>NZ_JBRREK010000115.1:0-3786 GCF_056760235.1 Stenotrophomonas sp. STEN018 | reverse complement strand
CATCGAACTCATCCGCAGCCCATCCATGCCGTCGTCGCTACCCGCGCTGTCGGACAGGAACACGGATTCGTCTTCGCCTTCGAGCCAGCCGCGGCGCGACAGGTGCCGGCAGACGCGATGCGCGATGGTGTTGGCGAGCTGCGTCAGTTGCGCAGAGGTGGGGGCGCGGCGCAGGCGCGGCTTGCGCCGCGGGGGCTCGACGTTCGCGTCGTACACGCCGTCGAGCCACAGCATGTGGAAGTGAACATTCAGGTTCAGCGCGCTGCCGAAGCGCTGGATCAGGGTCACCACGCCGCATTGCGCGCTGGCGTGGTCGACGCCGACTTGATCGGCTAACCAGCCGGCGATGACGCGCTGCACGATCACCAGCACCGGGCCGATGGCCTCCGGCTTGCTGGCGAACAGGAAGCGCAGCGGGTACGGAAAACTCAGCACCCATTGCCGCACCGGCCGCGGGCCAAACACCTCCTCCACCAGGTGCCGCGCGCTCTCGGCCATGCGCCGCGCCCCGCAGCTGGGGCAGAAGCCGCGCTTCTTGCAGGAATACGCCACCAGCCTCTCGGCCCGGCACTGCTCGCAGACCACGCGCAGGAAGCCGTGCTCGAGCACGCCGCAGCGCAGGTAGGTCTCGAACTCCTCGCGCACATACTCGGGCAGCGGGCGGTCTTCGGCCTCAAGACGCGCGATGAAGTCCGGGTAGTGCGCCTGCACTAGCGCGTACAGCAGCGTGCGCTCGGGAACATGGCGTGCGTAGCTCGGCGCGGCCGCCAGCGCGGTGTTTGCGGCACGGGCGACACGCGGCGCGGCGCGTCCCTCCGGTGCGGTGAGGCACAGCACGGAACGATCCTGCGCATCGACGGCTGCACAGTGTTCCGCGCGGCCTCATCGCCGCCCATCGGCATTTCTCCCGCGCATGGGTAAGACATCGGCGCGGCGCAGCGTAGCAAATCACCTACCTGAGGGCACCTCTAAAAACCCCCGCTCTCGCGCCAGCAGCCCTCAGCAGAGTGCCCCGCTGACGGCATCAGGGTGATCCTCCGGGTACAACAACTGCGGCGCATGACAATCGATCCTGAAGCTGGCCAGAAACCGGCGGACAACCCGCAAAACGGGGATGAGAGTTCCCGATTCGACTGCGGCGCAGAGGGTCAGGTCTAGAATTGTTGCACCGCGTCGCATTCAGCAACAAAGCACAACAACTGCGGCGCATGACAATGAATCCTGAAGCTGGCCAGAAACCGGCGGACAACCCGCAAAACGGGGATGAGAGTTCCCGATTCGACTGTGGCAGCAAGGCGCAGGTCCATGCAGCATTTCATCACTGAGAGACTTTTTCGCCGCCTTCAGGCTGTTGAGGAAGCGTCTGTAGATGCAGCCGCTGCGCGAGCGATTGCAGGCGGCGCAGCAGTGATTCATGGTTGCCGAATCTGCTGCGGCCAGGCCTCCCGCTGACGCAGTGCTGGACCTGCCACGCGCAACCCGAATCGAGGTCTTGTCCGGCACGCTAGATTTCCCTCTGATGCCCACCTTAGCAGCGGCCGAAGGGTTGTCAACAACTTTTCAGCGGGGAAATCGCCAGCCGCATCAATGGCTTGCAACAACCTTTAGAGAATTGTTCAAGGCTTATCCACAAGTTGCTGATCCGTCTCAATTTTTGAGATTGAACGGAAGTTCAGGGGTGTGGACAGAGCGTGAAACATCGCTCGCGCATTCATGCGGGACGGGCAGGAAGCGGCGCCAGACTGCGCAAACCGTGCACAATGAGGCCATGTGCCTGCTCGCTCTTGGCTGGATGCACCACCCGCGCTGGCGGCTGGTGATGACCGGCAACCGTGATGAGTTCCACGCCCGCCCGACAGCGGCGCTGGCCCCCTGGCAAGATGAGACCTCCGTCATCGGGGGGCGCGACCTGCGCTCCGGCGGCGGCTGGGCCGGCGTCGGTGCGGGTGGACGCATGGCCGTGGTCACCAATGTCCGCGACCCGCTGGCCGCACAGACCGGTCCTTCACGGGGTGCGCTGGTGGCCGACTTCCTGCGCGGCCGCGACCCCGCCGCCGTGCATATCGACCGACTGGCAACGGTGGCCGGCGCCTACGCCCCATTCAACCTGCTGCTGGCCGATAGCGACAGCCTGGAGTTCCTGGGCAACCACCCTGCCGAGCGCCAGCGCCTGGGCCCGGGCGTGCATGGCATGTCCAACGGCGCGCTGGACGCACCTTGGCCGAAGACCCGACGACTGATGGCCGCGCTTGAAGCCTGGTTCGAGGCCGGCGATGAGGACCTGACCCCGCTCTGGGCCGCCCTGGCGGACGAACATCGCCCCGCCGACAGCGACCTGCCCGACACCGGCATCGGATTGGAACGCGAGCGCTGGCTGAGCCCGGCCTTCATCCGCGGCGACGACTATGGCACCCGCGCCAGCACGGTGCTGCTGATCGATGCCGAAGGGCACGGGCAGATCCACGAGCGTCGCTTCGGCCCTCAGGGCGCAGCCAACGGACAGAGCCACGTCATTTTCTGACCCGGTCACGCTGGCCGCTGGCCGGAACCTCTTTTCAGCAGGGTAGTGCCGGCCACTGGCCGGCAACCTCCGGATTTTCAGGCAGGCCACGCAGCTGCCGGCCAGCGGCCGGCACTACCGCACGCATGTCGTCATTGACGTGGCGGTCGTCGTCAGCGCAGCGCGCCTGATACGTCATTCAGCTTCCAGCCGCGACCGCGATCCGCCCTCGCCAGAGGGCTTTCAGCATCGCAGCCACCCGACTGTGCCCTTTTCGCAATCGGCCCTGTGCCTATATAATGTCGGCCCTGACCTCCCAGGGTGGTCAGGCCCGGCACTTCGCCGCGCGATCGATCGCAACCACAAGGAGGCCCCATGCGCCGCATCCTCATCCTGCTCGCCACCCACCTGCTCACCCTCGGCCTGGGCTTCGGCCTGGGCGTCTATCTCCTGCCGATCCTGATCGCCCCCGATGACCCGCCGGTTGCGCAGGTGCAGGCGGCCATGAAAGACGCCCCCTACCGCACCACCTTTCGCCGCGACCTCAAGGGCAGTGATGCGGTGCATTGGGCGGAAGGCAACGTCAGCGTCAGCCCGCGCCAGGTCGCGTTCGACGGCAAGATGGGTCCGGGTCCGGATTACAAGGTGTACCTGGTCCGTGACTTCGTCGACAACAAGGCCGATTTCCTGAAGATCAAGGCACAGGCCCAGCGCATCGGCGAGGTGAAGACCTTCAACCGTTTCCTGGTGGACGTGCCTGAAAGCGTCAACGTGGACGATTACACCACCGTAGTGGTGTGGTGCGAACGGTTCGAGCAGTTCATTTCCGCCGGGCAGTACCGCACGCCGGGTTGAACAACATCCCAAGCATCTGGGCGAAGAGCAGCCGAGCATGGCTCTACTGTAGAGCCGAGCCATGCTCGGCCTACCGTAAGAAAGAGGCGGAGCCGGCCGATAAGCCGGGTTCTGTCGTGGACAGTCATTCCTCTAGGCGTTACGTCACCGCAACGCTCAAGCAACCTACCCGGATCCAACGCGGGCCGCGCCAAAGGATCCCTATTTGGTCTTGCTCCAGGTGGGGTTTGCCGTGCCGGTCTGTTGCCAGACTCGCGGTGCGCTCTTACCGCACCATTTCACCCTTACCGGCCTTCCGAAGAAGACGTAGGCGGTATCTTGGGTATAGGAAGTTCAACCGCCCTTTTTTGCGAGTCTGGCGGGTAGGAAGCGGCCGCGCAAGCGCCGCTTTGGGCACAGATCGGGCACAGATCGGGGGTTCATGCGTGGGT
>NZ_JBRREK010000114.1:0-4007 GCF_056760235.1 Stenotrophomonas sp. STEN018 | reverse complement strand
CATTTAATTCAGATAATATTTGTTGTTTTTCAGCTTCATCTTCCATTTTTTTAAGCAAGTAAGAGCCTAGTAAAATTTTACGTCTAGTATCATCTTTACGTTGTTGCTCTGAAATCTTCTTTTTTTCACGAGCTTCTACAGCTTGCTTTTGAGCTTTAAGCTGTTTTAAGCGTTCTTCTTGTTTAGCAATTCTCTGTTCTAGAGATTCAACTTTCATTGTAATTCCAATATCTAAAAAACCACAGTTAGCATAAGCGCACATGAATTGAAATTCAAGGTGCTATCTGCTATCGTGGTTTTCCCGAAGGGCGCACTTTACCATTGAGAAAAATCTTCGATTTTTTCAATGGAAGTACGGCAGGGGAAATCCCCTACAACCCCAAACCAATCTATGCAGATTGGTAAAATTCGAAATCGAATTTAAGAGCAAAGGTAAAATGGCAATTTATCACTTTTCAGTTAAGACAATAAGTCGAAGTGCAGGGCGTTCAGCCGTTGCATGTTCTGCTTATCGTTCGGGTGAAAAACTGATAGATGAAAGACAAGGAAGAGAACAGGATTACACTCAAAAAACAGGCGTGGAATTTACAAAAATCTATGCCCCTGAAAATACCAATCCTGAATTATTAGGTCGTAACCAACTTTGGAACACCGTTGAAAAAGTTGAACGTAGAAAAGACGCAAATCTAGCAAGAGAATTTGAAATTGCTTTTCCCCATGAGTTGAACAAAGAGCAAAGGGAAAGAATGCTCAATGACTTATGCCAAGAGCTTGTAAAACGGCATGGTGTGATTGTGGACGCAGCCATTCATGCACCACATACTCAAAGCGGAAGTGATGAACGCAATTATCACGCTCATATCATGTTTACAGGGCGACAAATCGACCTCGAAACAGGTGATTTTGCTAAAAAGAGAAATCGGGATTTTAACAAAGAAAATTCTAGTCAGACCGTAAACCAATGGCGAGAAATCTTTGCCGACATTACCAATCAAAATCTAGCACGAGCAGGCTATTTGACCGAAGTAGACCACCGAAGCTATGCCGATCAGGACAACGGACTACAGCCGAGCATTCACGAGGGTAGCAAGGTCACACAGCTACGCAGACAGGGCATTGATACCGAAATCAGCCTGAAAAATGATTTAATCAAACAGCAAAATGCTGAAAATCAGCGATTACCTGAAATTTTGAAAGGTTTAGAGCAAGAAATACTTTTATCTGAAATGACCATTCAGAAATTAAGAGACCAAGACCTCATTCAGAAAACTGAAGAACAAAAAAAACAAAAGGAAAATGAACAAAATCTGAAACAAACTTCTCAAAATTATTTTAGGGAAGTATTCAGTGCAATCGTTGAAGCTAAAAAACTTAGAGCTGCTGTTCACAAGTTCGAGGAAGAATATGAAAATGATTACACCGCTTCTGTCAGAACAGACAGTGTTTCTTTAAATCACAAGACATATCAAGCACATCAAAAAATGATGAGTTTAGTTCAACGCTATGAACAACATGCAAATAGTCATAATTTTCTCAGCTTTCGAGATCGGACGATTGCTTACATTGAAAACAAGAAAAAAGACAAAAAAGATTTAGGCATGATGGCTTTTTTAACTAAGCCAAAAGAGCTAAAAAACCTGAATGATTCAATAAAACGCATCGCTGATCTATTCAATTATTTTTCAGATATGGCTAAAGACTTCAAACAGAATCCGTTCATGAAATCTATTCATTCAGATTTCTTTTATAAAGAACAAGAGATCAAAAAAGAGAAAGAATACAGACAAAGCCCCCAAGAGTATTTTGAGGAATCTCAAAGACGAGGAGAACATCTGCGTAAACTACTTGCAGCTGATGAAAAACGCCGATTTAACGAGAATCAACTCCGTTATAAAAAAGAAACAGAAGAATATCACGCTAAAAAAGCCCAAAAACAGGCACAAAAGCCTGATGAACCAATTAAAAAACCAGTAGATCGGAGTAATGACTTCGAAAGATAGCTTTAAATCGCTCTATTTTGCGTTTTTAGCCCACATTTCAATTTTTATATAGAATCCATAGTTGAACAAGTAAAAGTGTCTTAAATCGCAAACTGTACGTTTTTAGCGAGTGTCTACGAGCGTCACAATGAAAGTTCGCTTATTCCCCCTCTGAAAAACCGCTTTTTATTGAAATATTGGAGAAAGTGATTAGCGAGTGTCTACGAGCGACATAAATAAAATTTGTTCACACACTTTTCCCTGATTACAAATTTTTAATTTGATATCTCACAGTAAGAACAGAGCAAAGCGACTTTAAGTATTTAAACCTAGACTGAGCGAAGCGAACAATAAGCTTATGAGCGAAGCGAATTCATAGTGCTTTTGATCTTGTTTTTGCTTTTGAAACGACACGAGCGGAGCGAGTGCCATAGCCTTTGATTTTTGATGCTCTTGGGCTTTTAATATCTTTTAAAGCTTTTAAATGCTTTTAAACGAGTCGAAACGATTGCTAAACAAGGCTTGTAGAGGACATATAGCACCATTTTCTCTTGTATATAGCACCATTTTCTCTTGTATAAAGCACCATTTTCTCTTGTATAAAGCACCATTTCCTCTTGACTTAACACCATAAACATTTTAAGGTGCTATCAAACCAAGATATATCTATGGTGCTAAATTGAAAAATGGATTAGTAGTGAAAGACAATGCGTTAATGAATGCCAGTTATAACTTAGAAACGTCTGAACAGCGTTTAATATTGCTTGCAATTATGAATGCTAGAGAAACAGGGCAAGGAATTACCGCAGACAGCAAGTTAGAAATACATGCTAGTGATTACGCAAAACACTTTAATGTGTCTACAGATGCTGCATACAAAGTATTAAAAGATGCTGTAAACAATCTGTTTGAACGTAAGTTTAGCTATGTTGCGGAATATAAAAAGACTGGCAAAACAGGCATTGTGCGCTCACGTTGGGTTAGTCGTGTTTTCTATGTTGATACGTTAGCCATTTTAGAAATCACCTTTGCCCCTGACGTTGTACCACTTGTTACTCGGCTTGAGGAACACTTTACAAGTTATCAGCTTAAACAGGTATCACAGCTTACAGGTAAGTATGCAATTCGATTATACGAACTACTAATTGCATGGCGTGAAGTGGGTAAAACTCCACAAATTGAACTACCAGAATTCAGAAATAGAGTTGGTGTTGAGGATAATGAATATCAACGTATGGAGCTGTTTAAAAGGCGTGTCTTAGAACCGTCTATCAAGCAGATCAATGAGCATACAGACATCACTGTGACCTATGAACAACATAAAAAAGGTCGAGCTATTTCAGGCTTTTCATTTAAATTAAAACAGAAGCAACAAGCAAAGAAAATTCAAGCTGATCGAGATCCGAACACAGCCGATCTATTTACAAGAATGACTGATGCACAACGCCATATGTTTTCTCACAAACTATCTGAAATGCCTGAAATGTCCAGATATTCCCAAGGTACAGAGAGCTATCAGCAATTTGCTGTACGTATTGCTGACATGCTTTTACAACCTGAAAAGTTTAAAGAGTTGTATCCACTTTTAGAAAAAGCAGGATTTAAACCATGAAGCCAAAAAATAATATCAGCATGTTTGAAGCACTAAAGGCTTTATCGTCCGAGCAAAGAGCTGCTGCAACAAATCCAAACCATCCAATCAATGACCGTTTACGAGAAAGCCTAAACGAAGAAGATGAACGATTAAAAATGATAAAAAAAAGATCTGAATTGCAAGCCATGAGTAATGAAGAACTTGAATCATACGAACAGAGTTTACTTGCTCTTTGGACTCCAAGAATTGCGCTTGAAAATCAAATTGATAGACTTAGTACAGAGTACAAAGGGCAATTAGAAATATTTAATAAACTAAAAAGCCCCGATGCTCTAGAAAACTCACGCCTAAAAAGTTCGGTTTACTCATTGAAAGAAAAAATCTTAATTTTAGAGAAAAGGCTTGATGACTTAATTCAAAATATTAAATTAAAT
>NZ_JBRREK010000113.1:0-4035 GCF_056760235.1 Stenotrophomonas sp. STEN018 | reverse complement strand
TTCCTTTATGTTTGTTTTTATTTATTTTTCCCCACACTTATGCTCATCCCTCACGTGTTGTTTGTTTTTTTTTTGGTTTTGGGGGGGGGCCTACCCCGGCGAAGCCCACACACCATCAGGTGGCGCGAATACGTCTTCAGGGAGCGAACACTGTCAGCTTCGCGGCTTACGCCGCTCCCACAAACAGGTGCCCGCAACGTAGCGGCGGTTTGACCGGCAGGGGCGGCCGGCGCAAGCTCGGCGTCCTTGTTTACCGCACACAGGAATCGCGATGAGTGTCTTCGATCTGCGACTGGAAACCGAACGCCTGCTGTTGCGCCCGCCAGCAGCCGATGATTTCGAGGCCTTCGCTGCGTTCTGTGCTGATCCGCAGACCATGCAGCATCTCGGTGGCGTGCAACCGCCTTCGGTCGCATGGCGCAGCCTGGCAGCGTTGACTGGCAGTTGGCAGCTGTTGGGTTACTCGATGTTCTCGGTGATCGAGAAAAGCAGCGGACGCTGGATTGGACGGGTCGGGCCGTGGCAGCCACATGGCTGGCCTGGCACGGAAGTAGGCTGGGGCATTTCCTCCCAGTTCTGGGGCCGTGGTTACGCACCGGAGGCAGCGCGGGCCAGTGTCGATTGGGCCTTCGATACGCTGGCTTGGCAGGAAGTGATCCATACCATCGTGCCGGCCAATACCAGTTCGGTGGCGGTGGCGCGCAAGTTGGGCTCGACCTTGCTGCGGCAGGCGCGATTGCCCGCGCCCGCCGATATCGAGGTGGATGTGTGGGGGCAATCACGGCAGCAGTGGATGTCACAGCGCTGAGAACCCATTTTTGCTGCGGTCGCAGCTTTACCGCAGCACCCGTGATCCGTTCAGATGGAAGCTGTCGTCTGCCAGATCGGTAGCGGGGAGCGGATCAGTGAGTGTTTCGGGTGCTGGGTTGCGGGTGTATGGGATGTCCACGTCGGGCAACTGTCACAAAGTGCGGTTGCTGCTGGAGCAGTTGGGCACGCGTTACGACTGGGTCGAGGTGAACAGCGCCGAGGGCCAGACCCGCACCCCGGAGTTCCTCGCGCTCAATCCCAATGGAAAAGTGCCGCTGGTGCAGCGCTCCGATGGCCGGGTACTGACCGAATCCAACGCGATCCTGTTCTGGTTGGCCGAAGGCACCCCGTTCTTGCCGACTGATGGTTGGCAACGCACGCAGGCCTTGTCGTGGATGTTCTTCGAACAATACAGCCACGAGCCCTACATCGCCGTTGCGCGCTTCATCAGTATCTGGACGCCAGCCGATTCTCCGCGTCGCGCTGATCTGCCGCGCCTGCGTGAGCGCGGCCATGACGCTTTGGCGGTGATGGAGCGGCATCTGCAGAACCACCCGTGGTTTACCGGCCCCGATTACGGCGTGGCCGATATCGCCTTGTTCGCCTACACCGCCGTCGCTGCAGACGGCGGCATTGGCCTGTCGCCGTATCCGGCTATCCAGCGCTGGCTGCAGGCCGTGCAGGCCCAGCCCGGCTTCATGCCGATACTCGCAGGTTGAATGTTCGTCCTTGATGTTTGATTCCGTCTCATCACTTGTTTGCTGTGGAGTCTGTCTGCATGTTTGCTCGTGTACCGAATCCCATTCCGGCCCGCATGAAGGGCCTGAACCGCGCTGAGATCTGCGACACCAATTTCATCGAATTCGTCAGCGCCCTAGCGCCGGGCCCGGATCAAGGCCCGCAGCCGGCTGCGCCGGTGTTGCCGGGTAGCGCCTTGGATGCGCAAGGCTTCCGTGAGTTGTTCGAATCGCAGTTGATCAGCCGCCATCTGGACCTGATGGCGCGCGTATTGCGTGTGCAGAACAAGGTCTTCTACACGATCGGCTCGTCTGGCCATGAGGGCAATGCGATGGTGGCGCGCGCCGCGCGGCATACCGATCCGGCCTTCCTGCACTACCGCTCCGGCGGCTTCATGGCCGAGCGCTTCCGCAAGCTGCCGGGTATGGACCCGGTGATGGACTCGGCGCTGTCGTTTGCGGCGAGCAAGGACGATCCGGCCAGTGGCGGCCGCCACAAGGTATGGGGTAGCAAACCGTTGTGGGTGCTGCCGCAGACCTCGACCATCGCCTCGCACCTGCCCAAGGCACTGGGCACGGCGATGGCGATCGAAGCCGGTAAGCGACTGGGGCAGGGGCTGCCGATTCCCGATGACAGCATCACCATCTGCTCGTTCGGCGATGCATCGGCCAATCACGCCACCGCCCAGACCGCGTTCAATGCGGCCGCCTGGAGCAGCTTCCAGAAGCTGCCGGCGCCGGTGTTGTTCGTCTGCGAAGACAATGGCATCGGAATCTCGGTGAAGACGCCTGAAGGCTGGATAGCCGAGAGCTTCCGTCACCGGCCGGGCCTGGATTACTTCCATGCCGACGGCTTGGATCTGGTCAATGGTTACGCCGACGTGCAGCGCGCAGTCGAGCATTGCCGGCGCACGCGGCGACCGACCTTCCTGCACCTGCGCACCACGCGCCTGATGGGCCACGCCGGCACCGACTTCGAGATCGAATGGCGGGCGCTGGAGGAGCTGTGCGCAGTGGAAGCCGGCGATCCGTTGCTGCGTTCGGCACAGGTTGCGGTGGAGTCCGGGCTGATGGACAAGGCCGAAGTGCTGGCTCTGTACGAGCACACCCGCCAGCGATGCTTCGCTGCCGCCGAGGATGCCGACAAGCGCCCGCGCTTGACCGAGCTGCAAGATGTGATCGGGCCACTGGCGCCGTATACGCCGGACAAGGTGAAGGTCGAGGCAACACGCGCGGACTATAGCGAGCGGCGCCTGCAGGTGTTCGGCAGCGAAGCTGGCTTGCCGGAAAATCAGCCGGCCAAGCATCTGGCAGTGCAGATCAACCAAGCACTGCACGACCTCTTCGCCAAGTACCCGGAGACCTTGCTGTTCGGCGAGGACGTCGCGCAGAAGGGCGGCGTCTATACGGTTACCAAGGGCCTGCAGAAGGCATTCGGCCCGCGCCGGGTGTTCAATACCCTGCTCGACGAAACCATGATCCTGGGCATGGCCCAGGGCTTCGCCAACATGGGCATGTTGCCGCTGCCTGAGATCCAGTACCTGGCCTATCTGCACAACGCCGCCGATCAGGTGCGTGGTGAGGCCTGCTCGCTGCAGTTCTTCTCCAATGATCAGTACCGAAACCCGATGCTGATCCGCATCGCCGGGCTTGGCTACCAGAAAGGCTTTGGTGGTCACTTCCACAACGACAACTCGATCACCGCCATCCGCGATATTCCGGGGCTGGTGGTTGGCTGCCCGTCGCGTGGCGATGATGCCGCAGCAATGCTGCGCACGCTTGCTGCCTTGGCCAAGGTGGACGGGCGGGTCTGCGTGTTCCTGGAGCCGATCGCGCTGTACATGACCAAGGACCTGCATGCCGCTGGCGATGGGCAATGGCTGTTCCCGTATCCGGCACCGGATCAGGCGCTGACGCTGGGCGAGGGCAGGGTTTATGGCGAAGGCAATGATGATCTGCTGATCATCAGCTACGGCAATGGCGTGCCGATGGCGCTGCGTGCAGCCAAGACCATCGAGGAGCAGCATGGTTGGAAGGTGCGGGTGGTCGATCTACGCTGGCTGGTGCCGCTCAATGCCGGCTATATCGCCGAGCAGGCCAAGGGGGCGAAGCGGATCATCGTGCTGGACGAAGGCCGTCAGAGTGCTGGCGTGGGCGAAGGCGTGATTACCGCCTTGGTCGAGGCTGGTCACGCGCAGGTGCCGTTGCGCCGGGTGACTGGTGTGGATACCTATACGCCGCTGGCTGGTGCAGCCTTGCTGGTGTTACCGGGGGATACGGATGTGGTGGCAGCGGCTACGGAGCTGGTGTGAGTAGCCTTCTGCTGTTTGTGGGAGCGGCGTGAGCCGCGAAGCTGGCAATGCTGAAATCACCGGCATGCCTGCGACCTGATTGACCTGTGGCTTCGCGGGTAACCCCCCCCGCCACAAACAACCCAAAACCACGACCACACACACAAAAAAAAAAAACACGCCAACGCCGGGTTTTT
>NZ_JBRREK010000112.1:0-4043 GCF_056760235.1 Stenotrophomonas sp. STEN018 | reverse complement strand
AGCCGCTGCGTGGCCCCGCGATGTCGAAAACCCACGCATGAACCCCCGATCTGTGCCCGATCTGTGCCCAAAGCGGCGCTTGCGCGGCCGCTTCCTACCCGCCAGACTCGCAAAAAAGGGCGGTTGAACTTCCTATACCCGGCCGGCTGAACTACGCCGACACCGACGACCATCGCGACCGCCTGGCGAACGCGCGCTTCATCGAAGGCAACGCCGGCTTCGCCTGGCGGCCGTGGGATAGCGCGCGCTGGGAAATGTTCGGCCGCTACACCTACCTGTACGACCTCTCCAGCCTGGGCCAGCGCGAGCAGGACTACGACCAGAAAACCCAGGTGCTGTCGGTGGAAGGCGTCTACCGCCACGACCAGCATTGGGAAGTGGCCGGCAAGCTCGCCCGGCGCGAGGGCGAGGTGCGCTACGGACGCGGCAGCGGGCCGTGGTTCGACTCGGCCACCGACTTCGCCGCGCTACAGCTGCGCTACGAGGCGGTCTACGCCTGGCACGCGCTGGCCGAATACCGCTGGCTGGACGTGCAGGCCGGCGGCACGCGGCAGGGCTAGCTGGTCGGACTGGACCGCGACATCGGCAAGAACTTCCGCATCGGCGCCGGCTACAACTTCACCGAGTTCAGCGACGACCTGACCGACTTCGACTACGACCACGAGGGCTGGTTCCTCAACATGGTCGGGATGTACTGAGGGTGCCGGTCCACGCAAGACCGTCGACGTTCAGCCGTCCACGGTCTCCTCGCCGCCATGCTTGGACAGCTCTTCGGCCCGGCGCTCATCCAGGTGGCGCTGCAGGCGGGCCACGTCTTCGGGCGACCAGTCGTCGATGCCGGTGACTTCCAGCCAGGCGTTGATGTAGTGCGATGGCGCGTAGACGTGGCCGAAACCCATTGGTGCGCTCATCGACAGCGAAGTATCCATTGCCATCTGCATCATCGTCACGACCGGATACCAGCGCATCGCCGGGGATACGTCCGGCGGGCGCGGGGCATCGAGCAGTTCCGGTGCGCGGAAGAAGCCGTGACGGTCGAAGAACGTCACCGCGTCGCTGCCGTACTGCAGGTAGACCACGCGCATCGGGCCCCACGGCGTGCCGGGCGGGGTGGAGCTGCCGTCCTGGTTCATGAAGCGGACGAACGAGCCGTCCTGGAACTGCGGCAGCCACACCGGCGAACCGGGATTGCGCGAGCGGGTCAGCTCGGCCCACTTGCTGGCGGCGAACGGAGGTCCGCTCCAGACCGCGCCATCGAATGGTTCGCCGAGCAGCTCGAACATCTCGAACGAGCGTTCCGAATTGAGCGCGCCCAGGCTCAGGCCGTGCAGGTACAGCTTCGGCCGCCGCTCGGGCGGCAGCGTGCGCCAGTAGCCGTAGACCTCGCGGAACAGTGCGCGCGCGGTGACCCCGCCTGTGTCCGGATCCAGGAACAGCGTCAGCGGACTGGACAGGTACGAGTACTGCACCGCGACGCTGGCCACATCGCCGCGGTAGAGATATTCGATGCTGTCGATGCCGGACGGGTCGACCCAACCGGTGCCGGTCGGAGTGATGATGATCAGCGCCTTGCGCTCGAAGCCGCCGACGCGCTTGAGTTCTTCCAGCGCCAGCTGGGCGCGCTCTTCGGGCGTGTCGCCGGTGGGCAGGCCCGCGTACACGCGCAGCGGCGCCTTGGCGCCGGGACCGGCGTAGGCGGCGAGTTCGTCGGCGGTGGGGCGGGCATCGACGTAGCGCCGGCCCATGTACCCGAGCTGGTTCCAGGCCACTAGCGACTGCGCGCTGCCGGGGCTGTCCCATTCGGTCGGCGGCGGCATGTCGGGCGGGATCAGTGCATCGGCCTGGCGATAGGAGGCGTCCAGGGTGTCCAGCAACGAGGACAGGATCACGCCGTTGACCAGGCCCACCAGCAGCAGCACGCCGGCGATCGCACCGACCACGTGCGCGATCCGTCGCGGCACCTTGTGGGTGACCAGGCGCATCACCGCCTTGATGATCATCAGCGCGATGCGGCCCAGCACGACCAGCAGCAGCGCCACGACCGCCGCACCCGCGAGTACGCCCAGGATGCGCGATGGACCGGCGGGAGCCAGGTGCATCAGTTCGCGGACGATGTTTTCCCAATGCTGGCTGCGCCAAAGCGCGAGCGCGGCGATGACCGCGCAGGCGACGACCGCGATACGGCGGCGACGCGGCTGTCCCGCCGGCCCGGGGAGCGGCAGCTCCAGGTATCCCCACAGCCAGCGCAGCAGCACGCCCAGGCCGTAGCCGGCGGCCAGGCACATGCCCGACAGCACCGCCTGCGCGACCGTGATCCGTGGCGTGAGGCTGGGCGTGAGCGAGGCGGCGAAGAACAACGTCCCCAGCACGAGCCCGGTATTGCCAAGGCGCGCCAGCAGCGAACGCCGGAGCCGGGTGAACCAGCCATCGGATGTAGTACCGGAAGCGAGTGCAGCGTCGTCGTCCTGTCGCATCAAGTATCCCCTGCGAGTGGTCCCCTTGGGCCAATGTACCGGACACGGATAGGCGTTTTAACCGCATGAGGCCAAGTATCGCACCGCGGAAGCGCCATCAAGCCGGCTGAGACACTCGATTTTCCCGCCCAGGTGTCAGGTTCACCACCAGGGTTTGGCGTTCAGGAGAGTGATTTGCGGCGCTCGGCGTGTACCGGGCGCAGAGCCAGTTCGCGGCAAGTCAAAATCGCCGCTTTGTTCATTCACCAACTGATGCGCTGATCGACCTCAAAGTCCGGTGCCGGTTGCGCCGCTAGGTCCCAGTCTGCTGGCTCGGTTTGCGCCCCGTCATCCATCTGCGCATCACTACAGTCATCCCACAGCGGTGGCCCGCGCGCCGGGGAGATGCGGGGTGGCTCTGAATCTGCCCCGATGTGGTCCAGGATGTGCCGGATGTCAGCGCTGTGCGTAATGAACGCGATGATGCGCATATGCCCGCCACACAGCGGACACAAGAGGGGGAACACCTCGTAGATGCGGGCGATCAGCACCGCCCACAGGTAGTGCGCTGCACGCTTGGGCAGCACCGGCTCGCTCTGGGATGGCAGCGCGCTGCTCATCGGTACCACACCAGGCGCGCACTCCCCCGTGCTGATCGACGCGCCCAGCACGGGAGCGGCTCGCGCCGGTGTCGCCAGCGCCGTCACCGCAGCCCTGAGCGGCGAGTTGGGTGCCAACACGCCAAAATAGCGGTGCCGGTGGGTGCGTGGCGGGGGAACCAGCGCGGCAATGCGGTCGATCAGCTCCAGCGGTGTGAGGTGCAGCTCATAAAGGCCGATATGAACCGGCCGGGGCGGGCGCAAGCCTGAGCAGCCATTCCCTGCACCGGAGTGTTTCGTGCCGCGCCTCGCCGCGACCGTGTCGCAGCTGCAGGATGCCGTGGCGCACGCAACGTCGCCGGCAGCGCATCTGCCCACGGCTCGCTATGCGCCTCACCGTCCCGAGCGCACGCTGCTGTATTCGCTGGTGCAGGCGCATTGGCCGGACTTTCTCGCGCGCCGTGAGGTAGAAGACCGCCCGCTGCCCGAGTATGTGCGCGAGGCGTTCGAGACCTACCTGCGCTGCGGCGTGCTCGAGCACGGCTTCCTGCGCGTGGTCTGCGAGCACTGTCGTGCCGAGAGGCTAGTGGCGTATTCCTGCAAGAAGCGCGGGTTCTGCCCGAGTTGCGGCGCGCGACGCATGGCCGAGTCGGCGCGGCACCTGGTCGAGGAGGTGTTCGGCCCGCGGCCTGTGCGGCAATGGGTGCTGAGCTTTCCGTACCCCTTGCGTTTCCTGTTCGCCAGCAAGCCAGAAGCCATTGGCCCGGTGCTGGGCATCGTGCAGCGCGTGATCGCCGGCTGGTTGGCCGATCAAGCCGGCATCGACCGCGCCAGCGCCCAGTGCGGTGCGGTGACCCTGATCCAGCGCTTCGGCAGCGCGCTGAACCTGAATGTTCACTTCCACATGCTGTGGCTCGACGGCGTGTACGACGCGAACGTCGAGCCGCCGCCGCCCCACCCCCCCCAGCCCCCCGCCCCCCCCACAGCGCCA
>NZ_JBRREK010000111.1:0-4116 GCF_056760235.1 Stenotrophomonas sp. STEN018 | reverse complement strand
CACCCCCGCCCCCGCCCCGCCCCCCAACACAAACAACCGGGGGGGGGCGGGCCCCCCCCCCCCGCCCCCCACCCCGCCGTGTTTGGGGCGCGCGCGCCCCCCCCCCCCAAGCCACTGGTGGCTAAGGTCCGCATGCATTCGCTGCAAATGCACGATCCATCACTGAAACGCCTATTGCGGGTAATCTGCGATTGCAGACACTGCGACGACTGACACAGCGCCAGCTTCGCGGCTGACGCCGCTCCCACAATCCAAGAATCCTGCGGCCGATTATTTCGGCTGGCGGATCGGCAGCACGATGCGGAAGCAGGAGCCCTCGCCTACCGTGCTGTCCAGGTCGATGCGGCCGTGGTGCTTGTTGATGATGCCGTAGGAGATCGACAGGCCCAGGCCGGTACCGCTGCCCACCGGTTTGGTGGTGAAGAACGGGTCAAAAATACGCTGGCGCAACTCCGGCGAAATGCCCGCACCGTCATCCTTGAACTCAACCCATACCTCCTCACCGCTGACACCCGTGCTGACCACGATATTGCCGCGATCGGCAATGGCATGGCCGGCATTGAGCAGCAGGTTCATATAGACCTGGTTGAGCTCGGACGGCAGGCACTCGATCATTGGCAGCTCGCCGTAGTGGCGCTCCAGCGTGACCTTGTACTTGAGCTCGTTCCAGATGATGTTGATGGTCGATTCAAGGCCGGCATGCAGGTCAACCAGCTTCCACGACTCGTCGCGGCCGGAATACGAAAAGTCCTTGAGGTCGCGCACGATGCGGGTCACCCGCTCAATGCCCTCGCGTGATTCGGCCATCAGCTGCGGCAGGTCGCGGCTGATGAAATCGATATCCAGACGGTCACGGATATCGTCGATTTCGGGAATCAGCGCCTTCGGATCAGGTGCGCGCAAGGCGCGCTCATAGGCTTCGATCACCGTGAACAGGCTGCGCAGATACTCCTGCAAGCTGCCCAGATTGGAGTGCACATAGCCGATCGGGTTGTTGATTTCGTGTGCGACGCCGGCGGCAAGCTGGCCGATGGATGCCATTTTCTCGGACTGCAGCAATTTTTCCTGGGTGCCATTCAAGCGCAGATAGGCCTGGCGCAACTCGGCATGACGCTGCTGCAGCTCGCGCTCGTAGTCTTCGGGGCCGTCGATATGCTGGAACAGGGCCAGAAACGCTTCGCCGGCCTCATCGCTGTGATGGTGCAGATGCAGGGTGATGACCCGCTCACCGACCGGCAAGCTGCCAATCCAGCTGCCCGAATCACGGGCCTGCGACAGCGCGAAAGGTGGCAACAAGGCTTCAAGCTGGCGGCCAAGATCAACGCTGCCAGGACCGTCCACGCCAAACAACTCGCGCACCAGGCCATTGGCGATACTGACTTCGAACTTGCCGCTGAACACCAGCATCCCGTGCTGGACGCGCTCACCGAGGGCTCGCAATGTGGCCGCCGAGGGGGTTGGCATGAGAATGCTGCTATCGATCTGGGTCACGGCGGCCGGTGCAAACTAGGAACAGACCGCCACTATAGCTGGATGTGCGTATTTGATCGCGGCGCTGGCGCCGCGTTTGCAGTAGATCAGGCCACGGCCAGCGGCCGCCGCGCATGGACGGTTTGTGCCTGCCCCTTGGCATCGTAAGAAGGCGCGTTCTCGCTGCGGCCCAGCTGACGAAGCGCCCAGTTGACCTCGCGACGCCGGCGCGCCAGCAATACGCCATTGGCGTGGTTGCGCTCGGCCAGCTCCTTGAGCTTTTCTGCCTCATGCAGCGGAGGCTGCCGTTCCAGCTCGCGCAGGGCATCCAGCTTCCTGCCGGTGGCGGCTACCAGGGCCGGCACGTCGTGCTCGGCCAAGGCGCGCTGTTCGCGGTCAAGCGCTTCGCTCAGGCGCTGCAACGGGTCGCCCATGGAGAGGTTCATCCCTGCAACTGCTGGTCCAGGCCCAGCATGCGCGTGGCGATGGCATCGGGATTGATCTTGTAGCTACCGTTTTCCAGTGCCTCGCGCACGGCTTGGACGCGGGCCTGGTCAATGGCCGGGGCGGCGCTCAGCTCGCGTTGTACGGCCTGCAGTTGGGTAGCCTCGCCGGTCAGGCGCACGCTGTCGGCGGCCTCAACGGGCTTGGGCTTGGCATCGCCTACGGCGGCCACCTTGGTGTTGATGGCTACGCTGCGCAACTGCGCTGCGGCCGTAATACCACCGTCGATTTTCTGGCTCATGTGATGGAGTCCTGATTCGGTTCAAAAACGATAACGGCGCCGCTGGGGATTTCTTTAGCAATTTATCGACTGACCAGCACATCGCCAGCGGGGGTGGCCACACCCTGCATCACCCGGCGTGAAGACAGGTTCTCAACCGAGACCCGCTCGCCCTCCCCGGCATCTCCCAGCGCCTTGCCCGCCATACGCACTTCCACCCCGCCCCGGCGCGACACCAGGGCGACATTATCGCCACGGCGAACGGTGCGGGGCGCGACCAGATCGGTAGCCGATAGCAGGCTGCCGGCGCTCAAGGCGCGCCGAGCGACCCGGCCAACGGCCGCCTCCGGTTTCAACAGCACGGCACCAGCCAAGCGTGCGGTATCGCGCTTGACGCTGCTTATATCGGCCGCAGCCAGGGTTTCTCCAGCGGCTATGCCGCGCGTCAGAACCAGCACCTGCTGCTCACGGCGGACCTTGACCGGGACGAACAAGCGCCAGCCGCCAGCCTGTGGACAGGCGACCTCGACCGTGGTGTTGGCGGTAACTTTGGCCTGCAACGGCTGCGCGCAGGCGGGTAGCCGTAGGTTCGCGTCGAGATTGGCTTCCCCGCTCTCGCCTGCCGTCAACGTGGCCAATGCAGCAGCACGGATGGTTTCCACCGGCTGGAATGCGGTGGCCCAGGCCAGTGAAGGCAGCAACAGGCAAATAGATAGAAGTAAGCGCATCGGCGGCAGCCACCCGACTCTGGAATAGTTCGATGAATCACAGTGCAAGTGCCGTGCCAGTCCGGGCCAAGGCGAACACTCAAGTTGTCGCCATCTGCCGCCGATACTGCATTCATGTCACAAGACCTGCTCAACAGAATTGACCAGCGCACCCGGCTGGCCGGCCATAACCGCCTTGCGCTGCTGCTGTTCCGCCTTGGCGGCCGTCAGCTTTTTGGCGTGAATGTCTTCAAGGTCCAGGAAGTGCTACGCCGCCCGGCACTGTTCCAGGTGCCCGGGCTGCCGACCCAATTCGCCGGCGTGGCCGATGTTCGTGGCCGTTCGGTCCCGGTACTGGACCTTGGCCTGGCCATCGGCCACCCCGAGCGCGAACCAGAGGCGGACACAGCACCGGGTTATCTGGTGGTGACCGAGTTCAATCGTTCGGTACAGGGTTTTCTGGTCAGCGGGGTTGAGCGCATCGTCAATATCGCGGTGGAAGATATCCATCCGCCGCCGGAATTGGGTGCCGAATCGACGTATTTGACTGCTGTTACCCGCTTCCAAGGCGAGTTGATCCAGGTCATCGACGTGGAAAGCGTGCTCGCCGATATCGCCCAGGTGCGCAGCGAGGCGGTGCTTGATCCATCCATGGCCCTGCCGGCCGACGCGCCGCCGATGCAGGTGTTGGTGGTCGATGACTCCCGTGTGGCCCGCCAGCAGATCCGCAGCGTGCTGGATCAGCTGGGGGTGAGCGCCACCCTGCTCTCCGATGGCAAGCAGGCGCTGGAACACCTGCTGCAGATCCACGCCTCGGGTGAAAACCCGGCCGAGCGCTACGCCATGGTGATCTCCGATATCGAGATGCCGGCGATGGACGGCTACACGCTGACGACAGAAATCCGCCGCCATGCGGGGCTGGCCGGCCTGTACGTGCTGCTGCACACCTCGTTGTCTGGCGTGTTCAACAACGCCATGGTGGAGCGTGTGGGCGCCAATGCATTTGTGGCCAAGTACAGCCCGCATGAGCTGGCAGATTTCGTTCTGCAACGTCTGCGCCATGTGGCTCAGACGCAGTACGCGTATAGCTGAGCCTGGTTTCCTGTAGTGGGGGGGGGGGGGGGGGGGGGGGGCGGGGCGCGGGGACACACCCACCCGCCCCCCGCGCCGCAGCAGAGCGAGGCACACACACACCACCCCCGCTCGCACCGCGCG
>NZ_JBRREK010000110.1:0-4191 GCF_056760235.1 Stenotrophomonas sp. STEN018 | reverse complement strand
AGATCTACAAGCGCCGCAACGAAATCGAGCGCCTGTTCCGCCGTCTGAAAGGGTTCCGCCGCATCTTCAGCCGCTTCGACAAGCTCGACGTCATGTTCGCGGCCTTCATCCACTTCGCACTGATCGTCGAATCGTTGCGATAGTGTTAACAGGCCCTAGTCCGGTGGCAGCGGCGCCAGCGGCGCGTACCTCGGCAGCAACAGCAGCAATTTCGCCCATTTCCTGGGCGGCTGGTTCGCGCACAACACCCGGGTGAGCCGCAATCTGGCGCCCGAAATCGCCGGCCTGACGGCGCGCTACGCCAGTCCCGCCAGCGCCGCCGGTGTTGCCGTCGTCCCGCAATTTTCGAGCGGCTGCGCCAGCTCCTCCCACTTCGATGCCGCCGGCCGCGCCGCGATCAACCTTGCCGGGACCAGCGGCTGCGGTTCGCCGCCCACCCGGCGTCCGGCAGCTACCTGTTCCTCAGCGCCAGCACCCCGCCAGTGCTGCGCTCTCCGACCACCACGATGTGCTGCTGATCTCCGATGGCGGCACGCTGGTACGCACGCCGGCGGCGCACATCGCCCAGGTCGGCCGCAACACGCAGGGCGTGACCCTGATGCGCGTGCAGGCCGGCGAGAAGCTGCAGGCGATCGAGCGGCTGGATGTCTCGCTGGACGACGCCGATGCCGAATCAATTACGAGCGTCGACGCGGACAGCAGGGGCGAACAGTCGTAGCCTGCGCGGGCGGGGTCGGCAGTAACAATACCGGCATCGTCCCCGCCATCAAACGCGCTTACCTCTGGGCACCTTCGGGTGCCCAGATCATTTGCGGGCCGC
Source organism: Stenotrophomonas sp. STEN018 (assembly GCF_056760235.1). Classification (NCBI taxonomy): domain Bacteria; kingdom Pseudomonadati; phylum Pseudomonadota; class Gammaproteobacteria; order Lysobacterales; family Lysobacteraceae; genus Stenotrophomonas; species Stenotrophomonas sp. STEN018. Next base: position 3,371 of record NZ_JBRREK010000110.1, on the reverse strand, counting down.
GAAAAGCCGTCCGGACAGCCATATAGATCTCAAATCGAATTCAAATATCAGATGATATACATTGCCGTGGGAGTGACATTTCGCTAGATCGATGACCTTGAACTTCCCCGACTGGAGTCCGTACATGTATTACAGCAGTGGCAATTACGAAGCCTTCGCCCGCCCGCGCAAGCCAGACGGGGTCGACGGCAAATCCGCATGGTTCGTCGGCTCCGGCCTGGCCTCGCTGGCCGGCGCCGCCTTCCTGATCCGCGATGGCCAGATGCCGGGCGAGCGCATCACCATCCTGGAACGCATCGACGTGCCGGGCGGCGCACTGGATGGACTTGAGAAGCCGGACAAGGGCTTCGTGATCCGCGGCGGCCGCGAGATGGAGAACCATTTCGAATGCCTGTGGGATCTGTTCCGCAGCATTCCGTCGCTGGAAGTCGAGGGGGCCAGCGTGCTCGACGAGTTCTACTGGCTGAACAAGGACGACCCCAATTTCTCCCTGCAGCGCGCCACCATCGAACAGGGCAAGCCTGCGCCCGACATGGGCAAGTTCACGCTCAGCAAGGCCGCGCAGAAGGACATGCTCAAGGTCTTCATGGCCACGCGCGAGGAGATGGAGAACAAGCGCATCAACGAGGTGTTCGGTGAGGACTTCCTCGCCAGCAACTTCTGGATGTACTGGCGCACCATGTTCGCGTTCGAAGAGTGGCATTCGGCGCTGGAAATGAAGCTCTATCTGCACCGCTTCATCCACCACATCGGCGGTCTGGCGGATCTTTCCGCGTTGAAGTTCACCCGCTTCAACCAGTACGAATCGCTGGTGCTGCCATTGGTGAAGTGGTTGAAGGACCAGGGCGTGGTGTTCCAGTACTGCACCGAGGTGACAGATGTCGATTTCGACATCGATGCCACCAACGGACGCAAGCAGGCCACGCGCATCCACTGGAACCGCGACGGCCAGCCCGGTGGCATGGCACTCGGCCCCGATGACCTGTTGTTCATGACCATCGGCTCGCTGGTGGAAAACAGCAACGAGGGCGACCACAAGACCGCGGCGCTGCTGGACGAAGGCCCGGCACCGGCTTGGGATCTGTGGCGGCGCATCGCGGCCAAGGATCCGTCGTTCGGGCGGCCCGACGTGTTCGGCACGCACATTCCGGAGACCAAATGGGAATCCGCCACCATCACCACGCTGGACGCGCGCATCCCGAAGTACATCGAGAAGATCGCCAAGCGCGACCCGTTCAGCGGCAAGGTGGTGACCGGCGGGATTGTCACCGCCAAGGATTCCAGCTGGCTGCTGAGCTGGACGGTGAACCGCCAGCCGCACTTCAAGAAGCAGCCCAAGGACCAGGTCGTGATCTGGTTCTATGGCCTGTTCGCGGACGTGCCGGGGGATTACGTCAAGAAGCCGATGCAGGACTGCACCGGCGAGGAAATCACCCAGGAATGGCTGTATCACATGGGTGTGCCGGTTGAGGACATCGCGGAGCTTGCAGCCACGGGAGCCAACACCGTGCCGGTGATGATGCCGTACATCACCGCCTTCTTCATGCCGCGTCAAGCCGGTGATCGCCCTGACGTGGTGCCAGCGGGCGCTGTGAACTTCGCATTCATCGGCCAGTTCGCGGAGTCGAAGCAACGCGACTGTATCTTCACCACCGAGTACTCGGTGCGCACGCCGATGGAAGCGGTCTACACGCTGTTGGGCATTGAACGCGGCGTGCCGGAAGTGTTCAATTCCACCTACGACATCCGCACCCTGCTGGATGCACTGCACCAGCTGCGCGATGGCGAAGAATTGGCCTTGCCGGGCCCGTCGTTCCTGCGCGACCGCGTGTTGGCCAGGCTCGACCGCACCGAGATCGGTGCATTGCTCCACGACGCCGGCCTGCTGGCCGGGGAGGACGCATGAACATGACACAGGACACCACAAAGACCGTCGCCTCGCCCTCCGGCCTGCAGCGGGTGACCGTGCTGGGCACTGGCGTGCTCGGCGCGCAGATCGCCTTCCAGTGCGCCTTTCACGGCAAGAGCGTCACGGCGTACGACATTGACGCAGCAGCGCTGGAGCGTGCCCGCGACGCCCTGACGCGATTGGCTCAGACATATGCCGCCGACCTGCCGGGGACGACGCCCGAGGCGACCACCAGGGTCGCGGCGGCCATCGCACTGAGCAGCGACCTTGCGCAGGCCGTGCGCGACGCGGACCTGGTAATTGAAGCGGTGCCGGAGAAGCTGGAACTCAAGCGCTCAGTCTATGCCGAACTCGCCAGGCTGGCGCGCGAAGGCACCATCTTCGCCACCAACTCCTCCACGCTGCTGCCCAGTGCATTCGCGGATGCGACGGGCCGGCCGGAGAAGTTCCTGGCGTTGCATTTCGCCAATCACATCTGGCGCCAGAACACAGCGGAAGTGATGGGTACGCCGCAGACCGATCCTGAGGTGTTCGAGCAGGTGGCGCGCTTCGCTGCGGAAATCGGCATGGAACCGATCCGACTGCACAAGGAGCAGCCGGGTTACGTGCTGAATTCGCTGCTGGTGCCGTTGCTCAACGCGGCCGCCGCCTTGTTGTTGAAAGGTGTGGCGAGTCCGGAGGACATCGACAAGACCTGGCGAATCGGGACCGGCGCCAAGCTGGGGCCGTTCCAGATCTACGACATTGTCGGCCTGCGCACGGCGTACAACATCGCAAGCGCAAATCCCGCAACGCAGGGCTGGGCCGAATATCTCAAGGTGAACTACATCGACAAGGGTCGCCTGGGCGCCGGTGCGGGGGGTGGCTTCTACGATGATTGACGCCATGTCCGCCGCCCGTGCGTGCTCCGTCGGGAACGGTCACCGCACGCTGACGGCGTCCTGTGCAAGGCGGTGGCATACTGCCGCCCCGTCGCGCCGGAGCCGGCCGTGAGCCAAGCCCAACGCCACGCACGTCCGCTCAACCGCAGTGAATCGCAGGCCCGCACGCGCGCGGCGCTGCTGGATGCCGCCGAGGCGCTGATCGTGGAGCACTCGATCCCGGCGCTGTCGCTGCGCGCCGTCTGCACGCGTGCCGGCTATACGCAGGGGGCCTTCTACTCCAACTTCGCCGATCGCGAGGAGCTGCTGCTGGAGGTGATGGAGCGCAACCTCGAACAGAAGGCCGCCAGCCTGGAGCAGATGCTGGCGACCTGCGGCGACGCAGGTCTCGACGGCACCCTGGCGTGCATCCTGGATTGGCTGGACACCATCCACCATCGGGGCGAATGGGCGCGCATCGCCATGGAGCTGGGGTATAGGAAGTTCAACCGCCCTTTTTGGCGAGTCTGGCGGGTAGGAAGCGGCCGCGCAAGCGCCGCTTTGGGCACAGATCGGGCACAGATCGGGGGTTCATGCGTGGG
>NZ_JBRREK010000109.1:0-4326 GCF_056760235.1 Stenotrophomonas sp. STEN018 | reverse complement strand
ACTCGCGGGGCCGGGCTTCCCCCCCCCCCCCCCCGTTCTCCCCCCCCCCTGCCCCCACAGCCCCCACCCGGGCCCACATGGGGGGGGGGCGGGCCTACCCCCGCCAAGCCGACACCACTGAGACTACCGGCATAGCTGCAATCTGATCGACCATCTGCTTCGCGGCTTACGCCGCTCCCACAAATTGGCCTTCGCACGCAGCGTGCCTACGCTCTACACAGATGCCTGCGTCCGCTAGACTTTTGCGTCGTTTCACCTGGACGCAACCATGACTGACCTGATTCCCGCCTTGCCCCTGCCCCGCATCCCGGTTGTCGGTGGCGGCACCTTCCCGGTGCACCGCATTTACTGCGTCGGCCGCAATTTTGCCGATCACGCCCGCGAGATGGGCGCTGCCGCGCCGGCCTCGGCCAGCGAACGCGGCCAGCCGATGTTCTTCATGAAGCCAGCCGACGCCATCGTGGTCGGCGATGCGGCGATCCCCTATCCGCCCGCCACCTCCGACCTGCACCACGAAGTGGAGCTGGTGGTGGCGCTGGGCAAGGATGCGCCGGCCGGTGTGCTCGCCGTGGATCAGGCGATGAACCTGGTGCTGGCCTATGGCGTCGGCCTGGACCTGACCCGCCGCGACCTGCAGGCAGCCGCCAAGGCCAAGGGCGGCCCCTGGGATATCGCAAAGGGCTTCGATCATTCCGCGCCGGTCAGCAACCTGGTGCTGGCAGCCGAGGTTGGCGACCTGGCGCCGCTGGAGCTGTCGCTGGAAATCAACGGCGAGCTGCGCCAGAAGTCCACGCTGGACCAGATGATCTGGAACGTCGCCGACATCCTGCATGAGTTGTCCAAACTCTACGCGCTGCGTGCCGGCGACCTGATCTTCATGGGCACCCCGGCCGGTGTTGCCGCACTCCAGCCCGGCGACCGTTTCAGCGCACGCCTAGGAAAAGTCGCACACCGCGAAGGTTTGATCGCCTGATGACATCTAGTGGAGTAGTCTGCGCCAGCTCCCCTTCATGCATACCTAGGAGAAACACATGGGAATGATCAGCGAATTCAAGGAATTTGCGATGCGCGGCAACGTCATCGACCTCGCGGTCGGTGTCGTGATCGGTGCCGCATTCGGCAAGATCGTCACTTCGCTGGTCGAGAAGGTGATCATGCCGCCGATCGGCTGGCTGATCGGCAATGTCGATTTCTCGGCATTGGCCTGGACCTTGGCACCAGCGAAGATCGGCGCCGACGGCAAGGAAATCCCTGCCGTGGTGATCGGCTATGGCGACTTCATCAACACACTGATCCAGTTCGTCATCGTCGCCTTCGCAATCTTCATGCTGGTCAAGGTGGTCAACCGCCTGTCGCGCAAGAAGGAAGATGCGCCCGCCGCACCGGCCGAGCCGAGCGAGGAAGTGCTGTTGCTGCGCGAAATCCGTGACGGCCTCAACAAGCACTGACCGCTCTACAGGTCTGCCAGCAACGGCCGGGGGTATCCCCGGCCGTTGCCGTTTGCAGCCTTTAGAACGTCATCGTCATCGACACCTGCGGGCTGACATAGGATGCGCTGTTGCGCCCACCCGGCAACGACGCCTGCACACCGAACAGCACACCGACCTGGTCGTTGATGATGTATTCCACGGCCGGCGCAGCACTGAACTCGCGGCTACGTGAGCCAGTCTGATGCAACCCTTTCCGCTGACCGGAAGCATCGACGGTGCTGCCATCAATCACATTGCCCGACTGCGTACTGGCAGTCAGATCCAAGGCCAACACCCAGTTGCGGTTGATGCTGTATTCCAGCCCCAATGCGCCACTGACCGCCGCACCGGCGTTGAGCCTGCCGCGAAAGCTCTGCTCGGTGCCATAAACACTGCGCCCAACCACCGAAACGCTGCCCGGCGATGGGCTCCAGGTGGTCTGCCAGCGCCAGCGCAGCGGCCTCCCATTCGGCATCCACAGCACCTGCTGCCCCAACACCGACAGGCCGGTGCGATAGACGCCGCTACCCTGTCCGTTGAGCGTGTTCTCACCCAGGTGGTCATGCCGCCCGGTCGCCAGTGATTGGCTCAGCATCGCGGCCAAGGTCATCTCGCTGGCCAATGCATCGCCAGCGCGCAACTGGTAGCGCAGCCGTGCCGCGCTATCACCAGTGCGGTAGCCATCACTGTGCTGCGCGCCCTGCGCCGAGCGGCGGCCATTGAGCACCAACTCGCCGGTCAGCCGAGCGGTGATACCTCCACTGAGCAACAGGCTCAGCAATTGGCTGCTGTCGTGTGCATCCAGCGTATGGCGATCGCCGTGGTCGTCGTACACACCACTGGTGCGGCTGTATATCCAATACGGTTGAGCAAAAAACTCGCCCTGCGGCATCGCTGCCGGGCCCGGAGTGACCAATGGCCCGGTGAAACGCACATCGTCCATGGAGTGCGTCTGTGCCAATCCGATTGCTGGCAGTGCCAGCATCAACAACGTCCCTGCCGTCTTGTGTCGCAATGTCATCAAGTGTTCCTGAGCTATCCACCAAACCGGTGGGGGTGCTCAGGCTCGCTCGTGATGCTGCATCGCAATACGAGAAAAACCCGTGGTTGCCTGTCATCGTTTTAGCCGCTCATATCGTCTAGCGGATGCGTACAAAAGCGGCCAGAAGGGGAACCACTTAGCCAATACCAAGATTTCCACACATCCCAACCGGCACATTCCCCTACGACAAACCACTGTTACCCTGACTCGACAAATCACCTTGGAATTGACTATGCGTCGCCGCGCTCTTTCCCTTGCCCTCCTGTTGCTGTGCTCCTCGGCCGCTGCCAACGCTGCGCCCACCCATATTCCGCAGCAGGCGCTGAGCAAGGCCGCCGAACTGCGCGCACAGGCGCTGGCGGACAACACCGGCTGGCAGGTGGTGGAATCGTTGACCACCGAAGTGGGCCCGCGCATGGCCGGCAGCGAAGCCGATGCACGTGCAGTGGAATGGGCCAAGGCCAAGTTCAAGGCGCTGGGCTTCGACAAGGTGTGGACCGAGCCGGTCACCTTCCCGAAGTGGGAACGCCGCAGCGAGCACGCCTCGGTACTGGGTGCGCATCCGCAGCCGCTGACCATCACTGCACTGGGCGGCAGCCCGGCTGGCACGGTGGAAGCCGAAGTCGTGCGTTTCGAAGGTCTGGATGCATTGAAGGCGGCGCCGGAAGGCTCGTTGGCCGGCAAGATCGCCTATGTCGACTTCACCATGACCCGCAAGCGGGATGGCGCAGACTATGGCATCGGCGGCAGCGTGCGCAGCCGTGGCCCGTCCGAGGCCATCCGCAAGGGCGCGATCGGCTACATCATGCGTTCGGCCGGTACCGATTCGCACCGCATGCCGCATACCGGCATCACCCGTTTTGATGAAGGCCTGACCCCGGTACCGTCGGCCGCACTCTCCGGCCCGGATGCCGACCAGCTCAATCGTCTGGTCGCGCGCGGTGCTACCCGCATCCGCATCGCGCTGGATTGCGGCTGGGACGGCAGCTACACCTCGCAGAATGTCATCGGCGAGATCACCGGCCGCAGCCTGCCCAAGGAAGTGGTGGTGATCGGGGGTCACCTGGACTCCTGGGATCTGGGTACCGGCGCCATCGATGACGGCGCAGGGATCGGCATCACCATGGCCGCTGGCCATCTGATTGGTCAGCTCAAGCAGGCACCCAAGCGCACCATCCGCGTGATCGCCTTCGCCAACGAAGAGCAGGGCCTACACGGCGGCAAGGCGTATGCAGCAGCGCGCGTGGCGGCGGGCGAAGTCGTGCAGCAGCACATCGCCGCCGAAAGCGACTTCGGCGCGGGCCGCATCTACGCCTTCAACACCGGCTCGGGCAATCCGGCTGAATCGCGCGAGGCCACCCGCCAGATCGGTGAAGCGCTGGCACCGCTGGGTATCGAGTACCGCGCCGACCAAGGCGGCCCCGGCCCCGACGTAGGCCCGCTGGCTGCCAAGGGCGGTGCCTGGGCATGGCTGGCGCAGGACGGAACCGATTATTTCGACCTGCACCATACCCCGGACGACACCCTGGACAAGATCGACCCGAAGGCATTGGCGCAGAACGTGGCTGCCTACACCGTGTTTGCCTATCTGGCAGCGGAGTCTGAAGGCAGCTTTGGTAGCGAAGCCAAGGATGTGGTGCCGCCGAGGGAGTGATTTTTTGTCGGATTGAAAACAAGAAAGGCGCCGCAAGGCGCCTTTCTTGTTTGGGTTTCTGTAGTGGGGGGGCCGCGCAGCCCGCCGGGGAGGCGGCTGGGAGGCGCCGCGCCCCCAGCCGGCCGGACAGGCAGGGCGCGCGCCCGCGGCCCTCCCGCCCC
>NZ_JBRREK010000108.1:0-4616 GCF_056760235.1 Stenotrophomonas sp. STEN018 | reverse complement strand
CGGCAAGGTGGCCTTGGTCGCGGTTATGAGAAAGATGCTGGTCATCCTCAATGCTCGTAAACGAGATGCGGAGGCCGCTATGGCCTCCGGCTGACAAGACAGTTGCTACAAGGGCTCGCGGCAATCGCAGCGATCAGCTACCGGACAGCATCCGGCGGATCTTGCGGCCCAGGCGGGTCAGGAACGAATCGCTGTCGTTGCCAGCACGCATCGGCTTGGCCTGTACCTGCACCGGGCCGTTGTTGTTGGCCACTGCCGGTGCTGCACCTTCGGCACCCTCAAGCGGGCGACCGTGGCGACGACGGCGGCGCTTGCGCGGTGCGCGCTCGCCTTCCACTGCCGGGCTGTTGGCAGCATTCGGCGCCGCTTCGGCAGCCGGACGCGGCGGCTTGGGCGTGGCTTCGGCATTGGCCGGGGCGCCTTCGACGCGCGGCTTGCGCGGCGGACGCGGCTTGCCATCTGCGCTGCGCTCGCCACGGCGTTCACCGGGCTTGCCGCCACTGCGACCACCGCCACGACGGGCTTCGTCAGCGGCCTTCTGCTCGCGGGCTTCGCGGAAGATGCTGCCAACGCTTTCTTCTTCTTCGCCGGCTTCCAGCGGTGCGCGCTCCGGGCGCGGCAACGCGGTCAGCAGCTCGGCTGTGACTGCTTCGACCGGGATCTTCTGCTCGATGTAAGCCTCGATGTCCGGCAGGCTGATCGCGTAGCGCTCACAGGCGAAGCTGATCGCATCACCCTCTTCGCCCAGACGCGCGGTACGACCGATGCGGTGCACGTAGTCTTCGGCGTCGAACGGCAGGTCGTAGTTGTAGACGTACTTGATGCCGTCGATGTGCAGGCCGCGTGCGGCCACATCGGTGGCAACCAGCACTTCCAGCTGGCCTTTCTGGAAGCGGTTGAGCAGGCTCTCACGCTTCTTCTGCGGCACGTCGCCAGACAGCACGCCAACACGGTAGCCGGCGCGCTCCAGCGCGCGCGCAACGCGCTCGACGAACACCTTGGTGTTGACGAACACCATGGTGCGCGCGCCTTCGCTGCGCGACAGCAGGCCGATCAGCAGCGGCAGCTTTTCCTCGTCGGCCGGGAAGTAGATGCGCTGGCGGACACGGTCGGCGGTGATGCTTTCGGTCTCCACCACCAGCTTCTGCGGCTCGTTCATGTGCTCGTAGGCCAGCTCCAGCACGCGGTGGCTGAGGGTGGCACTGAACAGCAGGGTCTGGCGCGTGGTGCGCTCCGGCATGCGCCGCAGCAGGAAGCGGATGTCCTTGATGAAGCCCAGGTCGAACATGCGGTCGGCTTCGTCGAGCACGCAGATTTCGCAGGCGTGCAGCGAAACCACCTTGTGCTGCTTGACGTAGTCGATCAGGCGGCCGGGGGTGGCGATGATCACGTCCACGCCCTGCTGCAGCAGCTCGCGCTGCTTGTCGTAATCCACGCCACCGTAGACCAGCGCAAAGCGCAGGCCGGTGTCGGCGGCGAACTTCATCGCGTCCTTGTGGATCTGGATGGCCAGCTCGCGGGTCGGCGCCAGGATCAGCGCGCGCGGATCTTCCGGCTTGCGGTCGGCCAGCGCCGGACGGGTCAGCAGGCGGTTGGCCACGGCGACCAGGAAGGCCAACGTCTTGCCGGTGCCGGTCTGGGCCTGGCCGGCGACGTCGCCGCCCGGCAAAGCTACCGGCAGGGTCAGTGCCTGAATGGGGGTGCAGCGGGTGAAACCCGCGCCTTCAAGGCCTGCCAGCAGCGAGGGCTGCAGGTCGAAGGAGGAAAATGTTACGTCGGTTAGCGGTTTGTCGCTCATGTAGGTTTCGTCTTTGTAGTGCCAGCCGGTCAGTGTGGCCGGGCAGCTTGCATCGATTCGGGCACCGTCGCACACTGCGGCCCCTGCGCCGGGTCGCGCGACATCCGGGCCCTGCCCACTGTCCGCGCAATGCCCCAGTTTACCGCAATGCGACCGCCAACCCGGCATGGGCAGTCGCATTGCACCAGGAGACTCCAAGTGAGCGATAAGGTTTTACACGTCGGCGATGCCGACTTCGACAGCGCCGTCCTGCAATCGAGCGAACCGGTCCTGGTGGATTTCTGGGCTGAATGGTGCGGCCCGTGCAAGATGATTTCCCCGGTTCTGGACGAATTGGCTGATGCCTATGACGGCAAGCTGAAGATCGCCAAGGTCAATGTGGACGAGAACCGCGCCACCGCGATCAAGTACCACGTGCGCTCGATCCCGATGCTGCTGCTGTTCAAGGATGGCCAGATCCAGGCCACCCAGATCGGCGCAGTCGGCAAGGGCCAGCTCAGCCAGATGATCGACAAGGCGCTGGTCTGATCAAGCAAGGCCCGGCGGCGTCCTGCCGCCGGCCATTGGGCCGCCATAGCGCGGTCCGCTTGGTCTATTTGGCCGCCATACCGCGGCCCAACAGGGTTTTGCAGGCGCTTGCACCGCCGCGCTTGGCGGTGTTAGTGTCGCTACATCCGGCGCCATTCGCGTGCCGCACCCTCTGGACGGGTTCTCGTCCGGACCATCCCAACCAGTTCGCAGCCCCGCAGGGCGCTCGCACATCCAAGCGAGAGGAATCAAGCACTTGTCCGAGAACACTCCTTCCGAAACCGGGAGCACCGACGCTCCTGTCGAGAAGCGCGTGCGCAAGCCGCGTGTTGCCAAAGCAGTTGAAAGCGCCGACAGCGGTGCCTCTGCTCCCGCCCAGCCGGCCCTGCCGTTGCCAGCTGCTCCGGCCGCTCCGGCGCCGGTAGCTGCCGCACCCGCACCTGCCCCGGTTGCTCCGCCACCCGCGCCTGCCGCGCCGGCGTCCAGCAATGAAGGTCAGGCCCCGGCCTCAGCCTCTGCTGGCGACAACGCCGCGCAGGGTGGCCAGGACGGTGGTGATGGCAACAACCAGCAGCGCTACGGCCAGAACAATCAGCAGGGCCAAGGCCAAGGTCAGGGCAACCGCCGCGACCGTTTCCGCAACCGTCGCGACCGTGACCGCAACCGTCCACGTGACGACAACGGCATGGGCAACGAAGGCGGTAACGACAATTTCGTTCCGCGCTCGATGCCGAGCGTGCCGGAAGGCTTCCCGGTCTATTCGCTCAGCGATCTGAAGCGGATGCCGGCGCAGAAGCTGCTGGAAATCGCCGAACAGCTGCAGATCTCCGAAGGTGTGGCGCGCGCCCGCAAGCAGGACGTGATCTTCGCCCTGCTCAAGGTGCTGACCCGCCATGGCGACGGCGTCGCCGCCGACGGTGTGCTGGAAATCCTGCCGGATGGCTTCGGCTTCCTGCGCGCATTTGAAGCCAGCTACCTGGCTGGCCCGGACGATACCTATATCTCGCCCAGCCAGATCCGCCGCTTCAACCTGCGCACCGGTGACCACCTGTCGGGCCGCATCCGCTTCCCGAAGGACGGCGAGCGCTACTTCGCCCTGTCGATCGTGGACACCATCAACGGTGAGCCGATTGAAGCCTCGAAGAACAAGGTGCTGTTCGAAAACCTGACCCCGCTGTTCCCGCGCAAACGCTTCACGCTTGAGCGCGGCAACGGCTCCTCGGAAGACATCACCGGTCGCATCCTCGACCTGATGGCACCGCAGGGCAAGGGCCAGCGCGCCCTGATCGTCTCGCCGCCCAAGGCCGGTAAGACGATGATGATGCAGCAGATTGCCACGGCCATCACCACCAACCATCCGGAAGTGCACATGATCGTGCTGCTGGTGGACGAGCGCCCGGAAGAAGTGACCGAAATGCAGCGCACCGTGCGCGGCGAAGTGGTCTCCTCGACCTTCGACGAGCCGGCCGCGCGTCACGTGCAGGTTGCCGAAATGGTGATCGAGCGTGCCAAGCGCCTGGTCGAGCACAAGAAGGACGTGGTGATCCTGCTCGACTCGATCACCCGTCTGGCCCGCGCCTACAACAACGTCGTACCGAGCTCCGGCAAGGTCCTGACCGGTGGTGTGGACGCCAACGCCCTGCACCGTCCGAAGCGTTTCTTCGGTGCTGCACGTAACGTCGAAGAAGGTGGCTCGCTGACCATCATCGCCACCGCGCTGGTTGAAACTGGCTCGAAGATGGACGAAGTGATCTACGAAGAATTCAAGGGCACCGGCAACAGCGAAGTGCATTTGAACCGTCGTATCACCGAGAAGCGCGTGTACCCGGCCATCGACATCAACCGTTCCGGCACCCGCCGCGAAGACCTGTTGATCGAACCGGAGCTGCTGCAGAAGATCTGGATCCTGCGCAAGCTGCTGCACCCGATGGACGAAATCGCCGCGATGGAGTTCCTGTTGGACAAGATGAAGAACACCAAGTCCAACGACGAGTTCTTCGGCTCGATGAAGCGCTGATTCCGGCTGGAGTTGGCTGCAGGCAAAAGCCCCGCGCAAGCGGGGTTTTTGTTGTGTGTTGATTGGGCGGGCAATGTGGGCTTCGCGGTTTATGCCCCACCTGTAGTGGGGGGGGGGGGGGGGGGGGGGGGGGGGGGGGGGGTGGTTTTTGGGTTTTGTTACCAAAGGCATGTTTGGGGTTTTAGGCCGATCATAAACAGGCCCGGTTACCGCCGCTGGGTATCTGGGGTGGGCACTACCACAGGGCCTCAGCTACCTTGCAGCGGGGTCAGC
>NZ_JBRREK010000107.1:0-4927 GCF_056760235.1 Stenotrophomonas sp. STEN018 | reverse complement strand
AATACTAAAGAATCAAAATTTCTTACATTAAATGTAATGAAAAAGTAAAGAATATGATTTACATTGTCTTTACATTATTTGTTTTTGGAGTGGTTAATTATGTCCGCAGTTAACTTTAATATGCGTTTAGAAGAAGATTTAAGGAATGATGCAAATCATATTTTTGAAGAATATGGTTTGACCATGCCACAAGCATTTAAACTTTTTTTAAATCAAGTGGTGAAAACAAGGACTGTTCCATTAGCTTTTGACTATGCGAAAGAACCAACTTTGACACCTAAAGCCGCTGCAAAATTATTGCAGTCACTTAATGAAATCGAAAAGGGTGAATATACCGAGTACGAAACAGTGGAAGAGGCTATTAAAGCCATGTCGGATGAAGCACATGGCTAAACGAAAAATCATCGTAACTAGTTCATTTAAACGAGATGTTAAAAGACGTTACTTAGATTTGGTTACGTCTGAATGGGCAGAAGTATTGGATTGTCTAGTTGTTAACAATCCATTGCCTGAGAAATATTTAGATCATCCATTAAAAGGTGGTGCTGAGTTTAAAAATTGTCGAGATTGTCACGTTAGACCTGATTTAGTTCTGATCTATAGGCTTGTTGGAGATGACACATTAGAATTACATCAGTTAGATAGCCATTCAGAGATTTTTGGTTAATTAGCAATTAAAGTTTCTATTTTTTACAAGCTTTTGCTTCTGTAGTACCTAAATTTTGAAAATGTTTCTCTATAAAAGTACTATTTTGTAGAGAAGTTTGGACAATTTCGTCAGCCATTGATTTATCTATATCTGAATATAATTCTGCTGAATAAGATGTTCTGTTAACAGAGTCAGCAGCCTTACAAAGTTTTAATATTTGAATTTCTCTATTTTCATTTTTCTTTTGAGATTCACTAAAATCACTTACTAACGCAGTACTGGTCGTTAGATGCTTGTCCATTAAGGTATAAAATTGAGCCTTACTCATTTTACATGCTTTTTCATGAGTCGTATCAAAATCAGCAACAAACACATTTCTAACGCTATCTCTTTGTTTCATTGCTAGTTTAATTATATTGTCTTTGTTTTCTGAATAGGAGAGATTAAATGACATATACACTAATTTAACTGCATCTCTTTCTACCTTACATAACTTAGTTAAGAGTAAATCTTCACTACTTTTACTATCTTTTGCTTTTAAATAATCACGAAAATCGTGTTGAAAAAGATTCATTTGATCTTGCATAGTTTTATTAACTTGCTGTTCTTCTATTGATTGGGCATGTGTTGTAATAGACAAAAATATTAGAGAAGTGAAAATAAGAGTAGTTTTAAATTTCATTTTTAAAGGCAATTTCAATAATTTTTGGGTAGCTCATTATAGCATTTACCTTTAAATTTCTTATAAAGGGTCATTTTATAAGTAGTTAAGTAAAGAAAAAGCCCGATAACTCTTGCAAGTTAACGGGCTTTTCCTTTAAATTCAGTGGGTACAGTTATTTGATGCTTCCAACATCAATTAACGAAAGATCGGCAGAGCTTCCAACTCGTACTGATATTCACCTTAAAGGCTAGTACCACTGCCTATTTTAAAGAAATAGAACAGTTACACAAGCCCCTAATTTGAAACTCTTCGTTAATTCAGCAGTTTAAATCATCAAATAAGCACCTCTAGGTCAAGCTTTGTCTACTTCTGTACGCCCATTTTTCGGTTAGACACATATAACGTGTGGTAGGAATAAGTGTCACTGGCGTTATATGGCAATAGTCGAAAGGCTAAACCGCTTACAGGGGAACTTCACATAGGCGGAGCGTTGGGAGTAGTTACATAGGACTGTTAAGTTGCATGTTGGGGAAACCCTCGCAGAGATACAGCCGTGTAGCGACAGGGAGCGCGTGGAGAGAGGTGCAAAGCCTTGAGTCCTTGTCTGCATAGTTAGCAAAGCTATGTGCGGATACGACCGATATACGTGGCTCCGAAGCCAAGATATATACGGAACATCGGCAGTACTTAAGGGATGTGTCATTTTTTTAAATGACAGCCCTTAGGGTGAGTATTGCCGAAACTCTCTCAACCGTTCACCAAAGCCAAAGCACGAAGTGCGACGCTTTGGGGGCGTGTTGAGAAGTTGAGTGCATTTGTTTTTACAAGATCTATGCCAAGTCCATTATTAATTTAATAGAGTCTATAACTTTAAATACCGAACTTAATCAAGAAAGTGAGCAAGGGAACTCTGCTTGATGCAGATCTGTTTCCATGCTACTTTTTTTGATTAAGAGCCAGCACACACAAAGTCCCCTTTCATCGCTTCGCTTGAAATGTTTCTTTGTGAGACTGGATCAGGGGCTTCACCCCCGATACCCCCGACAACAGCAAAGCTTAAAAATTTTCAATTTTCAATCTTTGCTGTTACCAAGCGAGAGATCCAATGACTGAGAAAGATCAAGTTAAAAGGACTAAAGAAATAAAGATCCGTTTAACAGAACAAGAACATCAAGAATTGTTAAACAGATGTACTAAAGCCAGTTTAGCGACATGGATGCGTGAAATCTGTTTAGGTGAAAAACAGACTAAGCAAAGTAAAGTCATTGAAGTCGATCCAAAGTTACTCAGACAGCTTGCAGGGATTGGAAATAATTTAAATCAGATTGCACGTTTGGTTAATCAACATCAGCACAAGCAAGACTCAACTTTAGACAGAATCACCATTGTTACAGCGTTAGCGAGTATTGAACGTGAATTGCAGAGGTTGAACGATGATCATAAAAATACATAGCCGTGGTGTTGGTTCGGGCAGTGGGCCTGTAGATTATCTATTGGGTAAAGACCGAGATCGTGAAGATGCACGTTTAGACCGTGGCGATCCTGAACAAATGATTCAATTGATTGACAGTACCTACTTTGCCCAAAAATATACTTCTGGTGTTTTATCCTTTGCTGAACGTGATTTAGAGGAATATCAAAAACAACAGATCATGGATAGTTTTGAAAGAACATTGCTCCCTGGTCTTGATAAAGATCAATACAGCGTTCTTTGGGTGCAGCACCAAGATAAAGATCGTTTAGAGCTTAATTTCGTTGTTGCCAATGTGGAACTTCAAAGCGGTAAACGCCTACAGCCTTACTATGATCCAGTCGATCGTCCACGTTTAAACGCATGGAAAGATTTAGTTAATGATCATTACCAGTTGCATGATCCGAATGACCCAATCAATAAACGTGAGCTATGTACGCCCAACAACCTACCCAAACATAAAGAAGAAGCCTCAAAAGCCATTACTGATGGGCTATTAAAAGTAGCTGAAAGCGGAAATATTAAAAGCCGTAATGATGTGATTAAAACCCTTGAGGGTGCAGGCTTTGAGATAGCGAGATCCACACCAAAAAGTATCAGTATTAAAGACCCTGATGGCGGTCGGAATATACGATTAAAAGGCAAAATATATGAGCAAGATTTTAGATTTGGCAAAGAGCTTCGAGGAGAAATCGAGCGAGCAAGCGAAGGATACCGAGCAGATCGTAGCAACCGAGTTCAAGAAGCACGAAAAACGCTTGATCGCCTTGCTGAACGAAAACGAGAAAGCAATCAGCTCCGCTATCAACGAGCAGAACCAACGCATACGCCCGATTATATTAAAAACATGGATGATCGTATCCATAGGTATAGTGACAGCGATCGCCCTAGCATGGGGTATTTTGATGTACCAAAGCCACAAAATCAGCAAGAACGCAGAGATTATCGCTCAACAGAACCTAGCTATCCAAGAGTTAGCGAACAAGGGGGGCAACGTGAAATTACAAGACTGTATCGACACCAAGAACCGCAAAAGATTATGCGTTTTAGTGAACAAGGACGCAGGGACTTGGAGCAATGGCAGTCTAATGGTTCCAATGGGGTATTAAACGATGACAGAATTAGAAAGGCACTTGCTCGAAGCTTTAGAACAAGCACAGGCACAACAACAGCAGAAGGAAGCGGATTTACGCAAGATGTTCGAGCATACACGGCAGGACAATCAGAGCGTCAAGGAAGCATTCAAGAGCTTGTTAGAGAGCATCAGCGCAACAGACGAGACCCGAAACGCCAATTTGAACAAATTAGTACGGCTTGTGAACAACTTGAGCGATCAGTTACAGGACTTCAAGACACAAAACAAAGCCTTGACCGAGCAATTACAAGTGCTAGAAATGCAGGTCAGCAAGTTAAAGAAATAAACGAGCCAAAGCGGAGTTATGGAATGAGGTTTGGCAGATGAGCCATCCCTCATTTTCAAGTGCTTAAATACTAAAATCGCATTCAGAGATTTTTTGCTGTAATTCTTTATATTTTACTTTAACTGCATCAAGTTTGGCTTGATTAGGGTTGCCATTAAAGAAAAAGCCATCAAATGGTTTCTTTTCTTCGGTGTACTTAATTTTTAAGTCGTTACAGTCTTTTCTATTTTTAACAGCAGTTTTGGCAATATCTTCAGAAATTTTTACATATTTTTGGTCACGAATACGTAGTGTTTTTCCATCATCAGATAAGTTGAACGGAATGACGGTTAAACCGTTATTAACCCCTAGTTCTTCTTTCTCAGTTTTTTCTAGAACAGTTTCTTTTTTTGTTTTACCTAATAGGTCGGTGTCTCTGAATATATTTTCATTAACAAGGTAAGTATCTTTATCTTCCTTTCGAATTTCTAAAATCTTTGGATACTTGGTGTCTTCTAATTGCCAGTAGCCAATATATTTGTCGTAAGGCTTTGAACAAGCAGTTAGAGCCAATGCTAAGAGAGTTAATAAAAATATTCTCATGATTTACCTGTGTTAATTAGACTTATAAGGGGAATAGCTTATTACTTTTTTGAAAAACCCCAAAAGAATACTAAAGAATCAAAATTCCTTACATTAAATGTAATGAAAAAGTAAAGAATATGATTTACATTGTCTTTACA
>NZ_JBRREK010000106.1:0-5361 GCF_056760235.1 Stenotrophomonas sp. STEN018 | reverse complement strand
TTTTTTTAATTTGGGGGGGGGGGGTTTTGCTTTTTTCCGGGTTTTGTCGGGGCCCCCGGGTCGGGGGGGCGGCGGGTGTTGGGGGTTTTTTTGGGGGGGGGGCGGGGGTTTTGGGGCGCGGGGCCCGGACAGCATTGGATCAGGCGTGGTCGACGGTACTGGTTTCGTCGCGCTTCTCGCGCGGCGGCAGCGGCGCATCACCGTGCACCAGGAACCAGACGTTCTCGGCGATGTTGGTGGCGTGGTCGCCGATGCGTTCCAGGTTCTTGGCCATGAACAGCAGGTGCGTGCACGGGGTGATGTTGCGCGGGTCTTCCATCATGTAAGTCAGCAGCTCGCGGAACAGCGCGGTGTACTGGGCGTCCAGACGTGCATCGTCGGCGCGCAGCTTGAGCGCGGCATCGGCATCGTTGTCGCGGTAGGCTTCCATCGCGCGGCGCACCTGCTGTGCGGCCAGTCGGCCCAATGCGCGTACGCCCTGTATCTGCGGCAGCGGCGGTACCGCGGCCAAGGCGATGGAACGCTTGGCAACGTTGGCGGCGTAGTCGCCGATGCGCTCGATGTCGGCGGGGATGCGCAGGCCGGCGAGGATCTCGCGCAGGTCGCGGGCCATCGGTCCACGCAAGGCCAAGCGCATCACGTCGTGGCTGATCTGCTGCTCAAGCTGGTCGATGGCCTCGTCATTGGCGACGATGCGCTGCGCGGCTTTTTCGTCGCGGCGTTCGATCACGTCCAGCGCGGCTTCGAGCTGGGCAACGGACATTTCGCCCATGCGCACGATCTCGGCTACCAGTCGCTGCTGTTCTTCGTCATAGCTCTTGACGATGTGGTCGTTGGGAAGATTCATGGAATGCTCGCTGGAGACTGTTCGGAAGGGACTGCATTCATTCGGGAGCTGCGTTGCCATCCATGGCGTACATCTGGCTTCGGAAGTGCGGCCCGGCCGTCCTTGGCCAAGCGTCCAGCGGGCGGCGAACCGATGCACGGTCCGCGCGCGCCAGCCTCAGCCAAAGCGACCGGTGATGTAATCCTCGGTCTGCTGCTTGGAGGGGTTGGAGAAGATGGTTTCGGTGCGGTCGTGCTCGATCAGGTCGCCCAGGTACATGAAGGCGGTGTAGTCAGAGACGCGCGCGGCCTGCTGCATGTTGTGGGTGACGATGGCGATGGTGTAGTCGTTCTTCAGCTCTTCGACCAGCTGCTCGATACGGCTGGTGGAGATCGGGTCCAGTGCCGAGGTCGGCTCATCCAGTAGCAGCACGTCCGGGCGCAGCGCCACGGCACGGGCGATACACAGACGTTGCTGCTGACCACCGGACAGGCCCAGCGCGCTCTGGTTGAGCTTGTCCTTCACTTCGTCCCACAGCGCGCCCTGACGCAGTGCCTCTTCGACGCGCACGGTCATGTCGGCCTTGGACAGCTTCTCGTGGTGGCGGATGCCGTAGGCGACGTTCTCGAAGATGGTCATCGGGAACGGCACCGGCTTCTGAAACACCATGCCCACCTTGGAGCGCAGGCGGTTCATCGGGTACTTGGGCGAGAGGATGTTCTCACCGTCCAGCAGCACTTCACCGCGCGCTTCCAGCTTGGGATACAGCGCGTAGATGCGGTTGAAGATGCGCAGCAAGGTGGACTTGCCGCAACCGGAAGGGCCGATCAGCGCGGTGACGCGCTTTTCCGGGATCTCCAGGTTGATGCTCTTCAGCGCGTGGAACTTGTCGTAGTAGAAGTCCAGGCCGCGTGCTGCCAGCTTGACCGGCGCCGGCGTATGCAGCGACTGGTTGGCGGCGGGCACGGAGATGCGCTGCATCGGTACGGCGTTGCTGAGGTCGTTCATGGGAAGGTCCATGGCAATCAATCGTTTAAGTTCAGTCGTTCGAGATGCGGTTGCGCAGCAGCAGGCCGCGCGCGGAGAGGCTGACCAGCAGGACGAACACGGTCAGCACCAGGGCACCAGCCCAAGCCAAGACCTGCCAGGATTCGTATGGGCTGCCGGCAAACTGGTTCATCACCACCGGTACCGAGGCCATCGGCTGCATCACATTGCTGTTCCAGTACTGGTTGCCGAAGGCGGTGAACAGCAGCGGTGCGGTTTCGCCAGAGATGCGAGCCAAGGCCAGCAGGATGCCGGTGACGATGCCAGCCATGGCGCTGCGGTACAGCACCTGCATGATGACTTTCCACTGCGGTACGCCCAGTGCCAAGGCGGCTTCGCGCATCTGCACCGGTACCAGCCGCAGCATTTCATCGGTGGTGCGAATGACTACCGGCAGCACGATGAAGGCCAGCGACAAGGCACCTGCGAAAGCCGAGAACTGGCCGCCTGTCTGCATCACATACAGGGTGTAGACGAACAGGCCCAGCACGATGGACGGTGCCGACAGCAGGATGTCATTGACGAAGCGGACCACGGTGCCGGCCTTGCGGGCGTTGCCGTACTCGGCCAGCCAGGTGCCGGCGGCCACGCCCAGCGGCGTGCCGATGCCGATTGCCAGCGCACACATCACCGCGCTGCCGAAGAAGGCGTTGAGCAGGCCGCCTTCCTGCATTGGCGGCGGTGTCATCTTGGTGAAGAGGTTGATGTTGATGCCGGGCAGGCCCTTGGACAGCAGCGTCCACAGGATCCAACCGAGGAAGAATAGGCCGAACAAGGCAGTGGCGCAGCCCATCAGCAGGGCAAGCACGTTGACGACGCGGCGGCGCAGGTACAGCGAATCAGCGGAACTGGAAGCGGACATCAGTTGCCCTCCTTGCGGGACAGGCGCATCAGCATCAGGCGGGCCAGTGCCAGCACCACGAAGGTGACGATGAACAGTACGAAGCCGAGCAGCAGCAGTGCCGAACGATAGGTTTCAGTGGCTTCGCCGAAGTCGTTGGCGATCAGTGCGGCGATGGTGGTGCCCGGCTCCAGCAGCGAGGGGGTCAGGCGCACGCTGTTGCCGATAACGAAGGCCACGGCCATGGTTTCGCCAAGCGCACGGCCCAGACCGAGGAACACGCCGCCGATGACGGCAGAGCGGGTGTAAGGCAGCACGATGTCCCAGCTCACTTCCCATTTGGTCGAACCCAGCGCGTAGGCCGATTCCTTCAAGCGGGTGGGGACGGTGAGGAAGACTTCACGCATCACCGAGGAGATGAAGGGGATGACCATGATCGCCAGCACGAAGCCTGCGGTAAGCATGCCTATGCCCAGCGGCGGGCCGCGGAACAGCGCGCCGATCACCGGCAGCGGGCCAAGGTGGTCGTTGAGGAACGGCGTGACGTATTCGGTCATCACCGGCACCAGCACGAACAGGCCCCACATGCCGTAGATGATCGACGGGATGCCGGCCAGCAGTTCGATGGCGGTGCCGACCGGTCCACGCAACCAGCGCGGTGCCACTTCGGTCAGGAAGAAGGCGATACCGAAGCTCACCGGCACCGCGATCAACATCGCGATCAAGGCGGTGACGATGGTGCCGTAGATCGGTGCCAATGCACCGAACTTGTTCTCGACCGGATTCCAGTCGGAGGAATAGAAGAAGCTCAGGCCCTGTTCCTGCAGTGCATGACGACCGCCCCAGAGCATGGACAGCGCAGCGCTGGCCAGGGCGACCAGCACAAAGATCACCGTGGCGATCAGGAACCAGCGGAACAGTCGGTCGTTGCGGGCATCGCGCAGGTCGCGCGAACTGGGCGAAGAAGCTAAGGACGGTGCAATGGCATTCATGGCAGCGGCAGGGGCCCGGGTGGATGCAGTGAAATATCAATCCCTCGATGGAGGGGGGAAACTGTCATTCCCGCCGAGGCGGGAAGTTTGCTTTTTTCCGTCATCCCCGCCTGCGCGGGGATGACGCGATGACAAAGGCGGGCGCGCCGGTGGTGCGCCCGCCTCCTTGCGTCACTTGAACTCAGCAGCCCAGTAAGCCTCGATCTGGGTGACCAACTCGGCCGGCAGCGGCACGTAGTGCAGCTCGTTGGCCTGGGTCCTGCCGTTTTCGAAGGCCCACTTGAAGAACGCGCGGGTGTCGGCGCTGCGCTTGGCATCCTTCGGCTGCTTGTGCATCAGCATGAAGTTGGTGGCGGTGATCGGCCAGGCATTGGCGCCCGGTGCGTTGGTGATCACCAGGTTGAAGTCCTTGGCGTTGGCCCAGTCGGCGCTGGCAGCAGCGGCGGCAAAGGTTTCGGCGGTCGGCTGTACCCACGTGCCCGCAGCGTTCTGCATCGAGGCGTAGGGCATGTTGTTCTGCAGCGCGTAAGCCAGCTCGACGTAACCGACCGAACCCTTGATCTGCTGCACGTAGGAGGCAACGCCTTCATTGCCCTTGCCACCGACGCCGTCCGGCCACTGCACCGAGGTGCCTTCGCCGACTTTGTCCTTCCACTCGCCGCTGACCTTGGACAGGTAGTTGGAGAAGTTGAAGGTGGTGCCCGAACCATCGGAGCGGTGCACCAGGGTGATCTTGGTGTCCGGCAGGGTCACGCCAGGGTTGGCATCGGCAATCGCCTTGTCGTTCCAGGTCTTGATCTTGCCCAGGAAGATGTCAGCAAGCAGGGCGCCGCTCAGGCGCAGCTGGCCCGGCTGCAGGCCTTCCAGGTTGACCACCGGCACCACGCCACCGATCGCCGACGGGAACTGACCCAGGCCAGCCTGTGCCAGTTCTTCAGTGGAAAGCGGCTTGTCGGAGGAGCCGAAGTCGACCGTACCGGCCTTGATCTGGGCGATACCGCCGCCCGAACCAATCGACTGGTAGTTGATCTTGGCGCCGGTAGCGGCGTTGTAGTCGGCCGACCACTTGGACACCAGCGGGAAGATGAACGATGCGCCGGCGCCGGAGATCTCGACGGCAACCTTGTCACCAGCGGCCGGTGCGGAAGCACCCGCGGCGTCTGGGCCGGAAGCGGCCTGGTTACCCTTGTCACCACAGGCCGACAGGCCCAGGGCGATGGCCAGCGAAAGGGCGGCAAGACCGGTCGTGTGCAGCTTCATGCGTCACTCCATAGCGGGAGAAATGCCGGCAGCGCCGGCGGATGCGGCTATGAAATGATGTTTTTGTTACAGCCTGATTACATCGTGAAAAAAATCTGAAAAAGCTCACAGAATCAATGGCTATCAGGTGGGCAAATGCCACCCTGCAAGGCAGGGATGTCGCTCGGAGGTGGGCTTCCCCGGCAATGCCGGGTAGTGCCGAGCCATGCTCGGCAGGGGCTTCACCGGTAGAGCCCCAGCATAGTGCCGAGCCATGCTCGGCAGGAGCTTTACCGGTAGAGCCTCAGCCGAGCATGGCTTGTATGTTCCTCCCGGCTCCTACGAGGTATGTAGGAGCCAGGGTGGAGGGACCGTCAACATGATATCTGCGGATACCAGCCGACAGACGAGCCGAG
>NZ_JBRREK010000105.1:0-5543 GCF_056760235.1 Stenotrophomonas sp. STEN018 | reverse complement strand
TTTTAGAGCCATTGCCATATTCAGAGGTAAAGGCAACTGCTAAGTCTATTGCTCGTTGGGTATGGCGTAACCATACAGCAGCACACGCCAAATTTATCGAGCGTCAGACTGCTAAAGGGCGTAAAGGTGGTTTAAGCAGTGATTCCAGTCATGGCGGTAAGGCTAGATCAGCACAGTACAGCGATATACGTCAGGAAGCCTTAAAACTGCATATTATGGGGCTTAGTGTGACGAAAATAGCCAATCAACTAGGAATATCTCGACCTAGTGTTTATGCGTATTTAAAAAGTGTAAAAGTGCAAGCCTAAATCAGATATCAGCCCCCGGGTGCTTCCTTCCCATTTAATTTTTAAAAATTATTATTTAAGGGAATGTGCAACGGCTGTGGGCAAAGGAAAACCCTGTGATCTAAACCTGTGTGCAACTCAACGTATAACGGCTTTATCGTTATGCGGAGTTGTGCATAGTGTTTAGGCACCGATCAGGTTTTACGGTCGCTTGCGATTGTCCATAGCCTTGCCATGACCTGCTTAATTGAATTACGTCTAGGGGTCTGATATTGTAATGGAACGCAAGGATACATGGAGACCCCTCTGCTACGCAGATGTGTTCCATGACCTTGTTCAGGGGCAAGCCCCCGAAACCCCCAAAAGCAAAGGCAAAAGCATGACAGCGATCAAACGTAATAAGGTTTACAAAGTCCGATTTTCTGATGCAGAGGTACAGAAAATTAAAGATGCCAATATCCTAAATATTGCCAAATATCTAAGGGATACTTCGCTTGCCCAAATTGATGCAACCCAAGGCAACGCCAAAAAAAAGAATCAGGAAAACCACTACACAAAAATAGACCGTGACTTTTTGCTTGAGCTATCCCGAATTGGGGGCAACATCAATCAGATTGCAAAGGCAATAAATACCGATATTGCAAGCAGTCGTCCCCTTGATGCTGCAAGGCTTTTGCACCTGTTAATAGGGATTGATCAGACTTTAAAGGAATTGAAAAAATGATTGTTCAGTTCTTTAGATACGGCAATGGTTTGAGCAAAGGTCCACTGGATTATTTACTTGGTAAAGACCGTGATCGAGATTATGCAAAAGTCCTACAGGGCGATGTTTCCGAAGTATCAGGATTAATTGATACGTCACCTTATGCAAAAAAATATACATCCGGATGCCTAAGTTTTTATGAGCATGATTTATCTGACCAGGATAAACAAAAAATCATGCAGGATTTTGAGCAAGCCTTATTTCCTGGCATGGATCAGAGCCAGTACCGTGTCTTGTGGATTGAGCATCAAGACAAATTAAACGAAGAGACAGGGGAGCGAAGATTAGAGCTTAACTTCCTAATCCCTAATGTTGAAATCCTTACAGGACAACGTTTACAGCCTTATTATGATAAAGCTGATCGTTCTCGTATTGATCTGTTTAAGAAGATTACAAACTATGAATATCAACTGCATGATGCAGATGACCCTCTCTATCGCCAAGCCGTTACAACGGCAAAAAACCTGCCTAAAACTGTTAATGAAATCAAGGAAACGCTTGATATTGAAGCAACGAGAGCCGTTGAAAGTGGACTAATTACAGATCGGCAGAGCATGAAAAAATGGCTATTGGATCTTGGTCTTGAAGTCACCAGAGAAACCAAGAAAAGCCTATCCATTAAAAATCCGAATGATGACGAAAAAGCCCGCCCGATAAGGCTTACAGGTGCAATCTATGAGCAAGATTTTAGACTTACAGAAACGAGCCAACAACTTACTATCGCAGCATCAGAACGATATAGACGAGAAGCTGAACAGCGAAATCAGTCAGATATTCAAAGATATGCGGAATACAGTGCAAAGCGAAGCACAGAGCTTGAGCAGCAGTATCGACAGCACCAAAACGGATATACAGCAGAAACAGAGCGAAGCAACGAACGAGATATTGCAGCAGATCGACCAGACTACAGCTCAAACCAAGAAGCAGCAGCAACAAGGCATGACAGCCCTATTGCAAGAACAACAACAGCAGATCAAACAGCTACAAGCGAACTTGCAGCAGTTGAACGGCTTGAGCCAAGAAACAGCCAAAGCAGCCAAATTAAAGAAAACCCTTATTACATCGAATATAGTCTTGATTTCACTGGCATGTATAACGCTTATCAGCAGTATTTGTCTGGGATACGTCAGCAAGAGCAAGTACAGCGACATCACAGAGATGGAGAACAAAGTCCAGTGGCTAAAAAGCCAAGGGGCGAGCCTGAATATTCAGAAGTGTGGAACAGAGAAAAAATGGGACTGGTGCGTCCAGATCGACCCGAAAGCGCAGCAGTACAGCAACAATATGCGAATAGTGCAGGAAACCAATTAAATGAATCTCGAAGCACAGTTATTGCAGATTATCGAGCAGCAACAGCAGCAGCTCAAAGAGCAACAGAAGCAGCAAGAGCAAGCATTACAGCTCATTCAAACGCAGAGCAAAACGATAAGCGAACTAGAGAGCTACTGCAACAAATTGATAACTCACTTCAACACGCTGACCGAGAAAGAAAAAGAGATGAAAAATCATATCAGACAGCTACAGAATCCGAAGCTATCAGAGACTTTATTACAAAACTTGGAGAGCAGCTTAAAACAGCGATTACAGAGCCATTTAGAGCAATTAGTGACTGGGTTAAATCTAAAGAACGAGATCAACGAACTATTGCCAACGATGATCTATACAGAAATCGAGAAGCAGACAGCACCATTGACCCAACAGCTTCAAAGGAAACTAGACTCAGTGCAACAGTATCACGAAAAATTCGAGGGTTTGATCAAACAAATATCTTCAAGGCTTTAGATGAGCTGGACAGACGTAGAGAGTTGCAACTGGAGCAACAACGTAAAAATGACAAGAGTTATTCACCTAGATTTTAATACTTTTTTTGCGGAGCATTGCCCTTGTAATGCTGTACCCGATCTTTGCTAGACAAGCATAAGTGGTTTATGTTGTCCGATAAATAATTAAAGGAGGGATAACAAGATGCAAGCATTCATTACAAAAGGTTGTTTTACTAACCATGGTGGTAAAATTATAGAGGGTGATGATTCTTGGTTGGTTGATGGTAAAGGAGTTCATCTAGAAGGCATGGGGCATTTTTGCCCGAAGTGCAAAGTTGTTTCTAAGGCACTTGCGACACAAAGAGGCTTTATACAAGTGAATGGTCGCAACCCTATTGTGGCTGGCGATACTGCCACTTGTGGGGCCAAATACATGAAAATATCTGATTTGGCTGTTCGTAGTGGTGGCTCAGGTTCTGCCAGTTCTTCAAACCAAGTGAGTAATCTAAAGGATGCCTTAAAGTTTGATGAGCGTGTGCAACTTGTAGATCGGGATGATAATGAGCCATTGGCACATGTGCCCTACTATCTGAAAAACTCTAAAACTGGAGCTGTTGTTTCTTCAGGAACAACAGATGAAAACGGATATACAGAAAGATTTTATACAGCAAAGGCTGAAGATATTGATATTTATATTGGAGAGCCAGAGTGACACAAGGTAGTTGTAGAACAAATACAAAGCAAGAGTCAGTACATAGACAGCCTGTATCTTTAAAAGAATATTTAATTTGTATTTATTATCACAAATCTTCTAGAAATGATGATCGAGCATTTGAGAGGGCATCAAAGCATTGTCTTTCACAGCTCAAGTTAAATAACTGTGGTGATAACTTCGTATTTAAAGAATATCAAGTCACATCTGGACAGGACTTTAAAAAAATATGGACAACAATATTTGCTGAATTAAATAAAAATGTAGCCAAAGTAAAAGAAATGCATGTTTTTAGCCATTCAAGTAAGACTGATGGTGGTAATGATGGTTTAGAATTTTTGAGCACTAGAAATGATCGTAATGAAGTTACAGAAGATGGGACCATTTCTTATGATGAAATATCACAACTGGAAAAGCTGAGATGGTCTCCAAATGCAAATCTAGTCTTACATGGGTGCAATACTGGTCTCAGAGGTACATCTGTACAGTCAATTGCCGATGTATTTGCGATTAGACAGGAAAAATGTAGAGTTCATGGCCAAAAAGGTTGGGCTTATTTTTCCAGAAAAGAAGCTGTTTACGAGCGTACCTCACCAACTGATAAAGAAATTTATCTGTGGGCATTTAGTAGAGGAAATAATAACTATGTTGGCAATATTATTGGTGGTGAGAAAATCCCTGCCCTAATAGTCGAGAAGAAGAAGTAATCAAATGAAATTAAAGATATTATTTTGGGTTTCTACTTTAAATCTAGTTGGTATATTTTTATTTTATATACTCTCGTTTATGACAAGAAATAATCACTATGCCATATCTATAGATACGTTTTTTTTAGCATCGTCAGTTGTTCTTGTTGTATTAGCATTGCTACTTAAAAGCACAAAAGTAATATCAATTAGCTTGTTATCTATTGTGCTTGCAGTTGGTATGAATGTTTTTAATATCAGTATTAGTTATCAAAAATGGCTTGATCGTGAACAGCCTGAATGGGGTCAGAGATAGGATATTCCTATCTCGGCTGTACCCGAAGATCACAAATTTGCGACATTTTGTCGCAATATTTTGTTTTGAAAATCAGTCATTTGACAGCAATTCAAAAAGGTGTAATATTTTCATCAGGCGAAAAAAAAGCAAGCTGGCAGGCTCGCTTTTTTCTCTTTGTTAAACAAATGCTTAAAGCATCAGTCAAACGCAAATTCGATACTTGTATTTTACTGATGTTTTGAGCCAATGCAACACTTGGATGTGTTTCATGCTCAATAAAACGCAATTTTCAGACGATTTTTACGAAAAACTCCCAAAAAAACCGTATTGCTCGGATGATTTAGGGCGTGGGGTGATTATTCGCCCAAAACGTACCGCAATCCAGAAGCCATACATTCAGCATAATCCCCCTTGTCTTGTTAGCTCGTTGGTGTTCGATATAGACCGCCAAGACGCTTATTTTGCGTGGTCTGACGCAAATTTACCGACCCCAACGTGGATAGCCAAAAATCGCCAGAATGGACATGCACATATTGGCTATATGCTTTTAGCTCCAGTATGTACCACGCATCGAGCAAAGCAGAATGTCATACAGTACCTTGCCAAGATTGAGCAGGCGTATAGCTTGGCGTTAGGTGCAGATCGTGGCTATACGGGGTTAATCACTAAAAATCCATGTCACGGAACATGGGAAAATCATACCTTTGGCGTTCAACCATACGACCTAAATTATTTAGCCGATTTTGTAGAGCTTCAGGAACTAAAAACCGACTTAAAAGAAGTTTCAGGGCTTGGGCGTAACTGTATGATGTTCGATACCGTTAGATTCTGGGCGTATGAAGCGATTAGAGCGTTTATTTCGGGTTCGCCTGATAGTTGGTATGCGGAAGTGCTAAAAGTCGCTATAAACGCAAATGGTGCGTTTTTAGAGCCATTGCCATATTCAGAGGTAAAGGCAACTGCTAAGTCTATTGCTCGTTGGGTATGGCGTAACCATACAGCAGCACACGCCAAATTTATCGAGCGTCAGACTG
>NZ_JBRREK010000104.1:0-5779 GCF_056760235.1 Stenotrophomonas sp. STEN018 | reverse complement strand
CGATGTCCGACCGTAACTAGCGTACCTTCGAACTCCTCCGTTACACTTTGGGAGGAGACCGCCCCAGTCAAACTGCCTACCATGCACTGTCCCCGATCCAGATAATGGATCTAGGTTAGAACCTCAAACACACCAGGGTGGTATTTCAACGTTGGCTCCAAGCGAACTAGCATCCGCTCTTCAAAGCCTCCCACCTATCCTACACAAGTCTATTCAAAGTCCCATACAAAGCTACAGTAAAGGTTCATGGGGTCTTTCCGTCTTTCCGCGGGTAGATTGCATCATCACAAACATTTCAACTTCGCTGAGTCTGCGGAGGAGACAGCGTGGCCATCGTTACGCCATTCGTGCAGGTCGGAACTTACCCGACAAGGAATTTCGCTACCTTAGGACCGTTATAGTTACGGCCGCCGTTTACTGGGACTTCGATCAAGAGCTTGCACCCCATCAATTAATCTTCCAGCACCGGGCAGGCGTCACACCCTATACGTCCACTTTCGTGTTTGCAGAGTGCTGTGTTTTTATTAAACAGTCGCAGCCACCGATTTATTGCAACCGCTTTGGGCTCCCCTTGTTCAGGTTCACCTACTTGCGGCATACCTTCTCCCGAAGTTACGGTATCAATTTGCCGAGTTCCTTCTCCGCAGTTCTCTCAAGCGCCTTAGAATACTCATCTCGCGCACCAGTGTCGGTTTGCGGTACGGTCACTCAATAGCTGAAGCTTAGTGGCTTTTCCTGGAAGCAGGGTATCACTCACTTCAGGTGCATGCACCCTCGTTATCACTCCTCACCTAAGCTCGGCGGATTTGCCTACCGAGCACGGCTACAAGCTTGAACTGCCTATTCCAACAGACAGCTGAGCTAACCTTCTTCGTCCCCACATCGCACTATTGAGCGGTACAGGAATATTGACCTGTTTCCCATCAGTTACGCATCTCTGCCTCACCTTAGGGGCCGACTCACCCTACGCCGATGAACGTTGCGTAGGAAACCTTGCGCTTACGGCGAGGGGGCTTTTCACCCCCTTTAACGCTACTCATGTCAGCATTCGCACTTCTGATACCTCCAGCATCCGTTACCAGACACCTTCTCAGGCTTACAGAACGCTCTCCTACCACGCACACAATGTGTGCATCCGCAGCTTCGGTAACTGGCTTAGCCCCGTTACATCTTCCGCGCAGGACGACTCGATCAGTGAGCTATTACGCTTTCTTTAAATGATGGCTGCTTCTAAGCCAACATCCTGACTGTTTTAGCCTTCCCACTTCGTTTCCCACTTAGCCAATTTTAGGGACCTTAGCTGGCGGTCTGGGTTGTTTCCCTCTTGAGTCCGGACGTTAGCACCCGGTGCTCTGTCTCCCAAGCTGTACTCTGCGGTATTCGGAGTTTGCCTAGGGTTGGTAAGTCGCCATGACCCCCTAGCCTAAACAGTGCTCTACCCCCGCAGGTAATACTTGAGGCACTACCTAAATAGTTTTCGGAGAGAACCAGCTATTTCCAAGTTTGTTTAGCCTTTCACCCCTATCCACAGCTCATCCGCTAATTTTGCAACACTAGTCGGTTCGGACCTCCAGTACCTGTTACAGCACCTTCATCCTGGCCATGGATAGATCACTTGGTTTCGGGTCTACACCCAGCGACTAAAGACGCCCTATTCGGACTCGATTTCTCTACGCCTGCCCTATTCGGTTAAGCTTGCCACTGAATGTAAGTCGCTGACCCATTATACAAAAGGTACGCAGTCACCCCTTTCGAGGCTCCTACTTTTTGTAAGCATACGGTTTCAGGATCTATTTCACTCCCCTCCCGGGGTTCTTTTCGCCTTTCCCTCACGGTACTGGTTCACTATCGGTCGATGATGAGTATTTAGCCTTGGAGGATGGTCCCCCCATATTCAGACAGGGTTTCTCGTGCCCCGCCCTACTTGTCTCTAGCTTAGTACCACCAATTAATTTTCACATACGGGGCTATCACCCACTATGGCCGGCTTTTCCACACCGTTTTGTTAATTAACTGACTATCTCTAGAAGGCTCTTCCCATTTCGCTCGCCACTACTTTGGGAATCTCGGTTGATGTCTTTTCCTCTGGGTACTTAGATGTTTCAGTTCTCCAGGTTCGCTTCCATACCCTATGTATTCAGATATGGATACCCTTGCGGGTGGGTTTCCCCATTCAGAGATCTCCGGATCAAAGCTTATTTGCCAGCTCCCCGAAGCTTTTCGCAGGCTATCACGTCTTTCTTCGCCTATCATCGCCAAGGCATCCACCATATGCTCTTAGTCACTTGACCCTATAACTTTGATTTCTCATGGTTTAAAAAACTATAAGAATTCATCGCCAAAGTCAAAGACTGGTAAGGTCTTGCACCTTACGCGTTATGCCGTAATGCGATTTTGTATCTTCGATATTGCTATCTCAAGAACTACTTTCGTCATTACTGAATTCAAAGTTGAATTCGTTTTGACGCAATCAAATTTACATTGCTGTGGCACGGTCACTTTTTACAGTGTTTCCACAGCAACGCTGATTTCGACTCTATGAATTTTTAAAGAACAGCCTATTGGATAATTCCAATACACAAGCACTCTTTGCAAGAGTGCTTGTGTATTGGTAAGCCGAGTATTCTAACATTGCGCTTTGCGTAGTTTTTGCAAAACTTGGTGTTTACCCGGTGTTTGGTGGAGGATGACGGGATCGAACCGACGACCCCCTGCTTGCAAAGCAGGTGCTCTCCCAGCTGAGCTAATCCCCCGTTGGGTTGATCGCATTGGAAGTTTGGTGGGTCTAGTTGGGCTCGAACCAACGACCCCCGCCTTATCAAGACGGTGCTCTAACCAGCTGAGCTACAGACCCCAACCATCAAACCTTTTTTGGTCTTCGATGGGTCATCCAACAACCGATAAGTGTGGGTATTTAGCAGCAAACAGTTGTTTGCGTTTTCCAGAAAG
The DNA here is from genome assembly GCF_056760235.1 of Stenotrophomonas sp. STEN018. Lineage (NCBI taxonomy): Bacteria > Pseudomonadati > Pseudomonadota > Gammaproteobacteria > Lysobacterales > Lysobacteraceae > Stenotrophomonas > Stenotrophomonas sp. STEN018. The sequence continues at coordinate 2,830 of NZ_JBRREK010000104.1, read as the reverse complement.
GAGGTGATCCAGCCGCACCTTCCGATACGGCTACCTTGTTACGACTTCACCCCAGTCACGAACCCCGCCGTGGTAAGCGCCCTCCTTGCGGTTAGGCTACCTACTTCTGGCGAGACCCGCTCCCATGGTGTGACGGGCGGTGTGTACAAGACCCGGGAACGTATTCACCGTGGCATGCTGATCCACGATTACTAGCGATTCCGACTTCACGCAGTCGAGTTGCAGACTGCGATCCGGACTACGACCGGCTTTATGGGATTGGCTCCACCTCGCGGCTTGGCTACCCTTTGTACCGGCCATTGTATGACGTTTCTAGCCCCACCTATAAGGGCCATGAGGACTTGACGTCATCCCCACCTTCCTCCGGTTTGTCACCGGCAGTCCCATTAGAGTGCCCTTTCGTAGCAACTAATGGCAAGGGTTGCGCTCGTTGCGGGACTTAACCCAACATCTCACGACACGAGCTGACGACAGCCATGCAGCACCTGTGTTATGGCTCTCTTTCGAGCACTCCTTCATCTCTAAAGGATTCCATACATGTCAAAGGTGGGTAAGGTTTTTCGCGTTGCATCGAATTAAAGAACATCATCCACCGCTTGTGCGGGTCCCCGTCAATTCCTTTGAGTTTTAACCTTGCGGCCGTACTCCCCAGGCGGTCAACTTCACGCGTTAGCTTCGTTACTGAGAAAATAAATTCCCAACAACCAGTTGACATCGTTTAGGGCGTGGACTACCAGGGTATCTAATCCTGTTTGCTCCCCACGCTTTCGTGCATGAGCGTCAGTGCAGGCCCAGGGGATTGCCTTCGCCATCGGTGTTCCTCCGCATATCTACGCATTTCACTGCTACACGCGGAATTCCATCCCCCTCTGCCGCACTCCAGCCTTGCAGTCACAATGGCAGTTCCCAGGTTGAGCCCGGGGATTTCACCACTGTCTTACAAAACCGCCTGCGCACGCTTTACGCCCAGTAATTCCGATTAACGCTTGCACCCTACGTATTACCGCGGCTGCTGGCACGTAGTTAGCCGGTGCTTATTCTTACGGTACCGTCATGATCCCAGGGTATTAACCCAAGACTTTTCGTTCCGTACAAAAGCAGTTTACAACCCGAAGGCCTTCATCCTGCACGCGGCATTGCTGGATCAGGGTTTCCCCCATTGTCCAAAATTCCCCACTGCTGCCTCCCGTAGGAGTCTGGGCCGTGTCTCAGTCCCAGTGTGGCTGATCGTCCTCTCAGACCAGCTACAGATCGTAGGCTTGGTAAGCTTTTATCTCACCAACTACCTAATCTGCCATCGGCCGCTCTAGTAGCACAAGGCCCGAAGGTCCCCTGCTTTCATCCATAGATCTCATGCGGTATTAGCCACTCTTTCGAGTAGTTATCCCCCACTACTAGGCACGTTCCGATGTATTACTCACCCGTTCGCCACTCGTCAGCATCCCGAAAGACCTGTTACCGTTCGACTTGCATGTGTAAGGCATGCCGCCAGCGTTCAATCTGAGCCAGGATCAAACTCTACAGTTCGATCTTAAAAAATTTAAAGTCTTGCGACTTCACTCAAAAACGGAATTGAAGTGAACTTCACTTCATATTCACATGAGTATTTAATGGCAAACTTCCATCTACCACCAAATACCCACGCTTATCGGCTGTATCTTGTTAAAGATCTCAAGCAGAAGTTTTGCAACTTCCAAGCACCGCTGCAATCAGCGAAGCCTTGTATTGTAGCACAATATTTTGTACTTAGCGCACATTACGCTTTCTTTTCACCTTCACAAGGGGAAGAGAAAGCGCCCAGCACGAGATCACTGGACGCTTTGCTTTGCTATAAGAGCCTGACGATGACCTACTTTCACACGGGAACCCGCACTATCATCGGCGCTGACCTGTTTCACTGTCCTGTTCGGGATGGGAAGGAGTGGTTCCAGGTCGCTATGGTCATCAGGCATAAACTTTTGCTGCACTGGCCTTGGCTGGTTTGCCTGGGGCCTGCACATAAATTCATAGAGTCGTTTTTGTGTATCAGCGTTTCATGTTTTTCTAAATTTGATTGCGCTTGTGCGAATTTTTCTTTGCCTTCATTGGGCATAAATGTCTTTGCTGTTGTTGATTTTTCATCAAAGTTATAGGGTCAAGCCGCACGGGCAATTAGTACTGGTTAGCTCAATGCATTGCTGCACTTGCACACCCAGCCTATCAACGTCGTGGTCTACAACGACCCTTTAGGGGAGTCAAGCTCCCGGCAGATCTCATCTTGAAACGAGTTTCGCGCTTAGATGCTTTCAGCGCTTATCTCTTCCACACTTAGCTACCCTGCAATGCCACTGGCGTGACAACAGGTACACCAGAGGTGTGTCCACTCCGGTCCTCTCGTACTAGGAGCAGGCTTCCTCAAATCTGCAGCGCCCACGGAAGATAGGGACAAAACTGTCTCACGACGTTTTAAACCCAGCTCACGTACCTCTTTAAATGGCGAACAGCCATACCCTTGGGACCGACTACAGCCCCAGGATGAGATGAGCCGACATCGAGGTGCCAAACACCGCCGTCGATATGAACTCTTGGGCGGTATCAGCCTGTTATCCCCAGAGTACCTTTTATCCGTTGAGCGATGGCCCTTCCATACAGAACCACCGGATCACTATGTCCTGCTTTCGCATCTGCTTGACTTGTCAGTCTCGCAGTTAAGCACGCTTATGCCATTGCACTATCGTCACGATGTCCGACCGTAACTAGCGTACCTTCGAACTCCTCCGTTACACTTTGGGAGGAGACCGCCCCAGTCAAACTGCCTACCATGCACTGTCCCCGATCCAGATAATGGATC
>NZ_JBRREK010000103.1:0-6771 GCF_056760235.1 Stenotrophomonas sp. STEN018 | reverse complement strand
CCGCAGATGGGGTAATTGCGCCTGCAGGACAGGAAATGCCGTCCTGCTGTGCGAAGTTAGGCATGAAAGTTACCGATTTGATGCAGGCTGCCGACTGCGCTAGTTCAATCGTTGCATAACAAAGGGTATGAGCTGATTGTTCAGACCTTCCCTAGGGACGGCTTTTTTCTTTTTATCTGGCGGAGAGAGGGGGATTGATTCGGTGCTTCGCACCTTCACCCTTCGGGCGGCTGCGCCGTCCCACCGGCTGCGCCGGCGGTCGAACCCATTGGGGCTCTCGTCGCCCATGCTCTCCGTCCAATAAATGAAAAAGCCGTCCACAAGGGACGGCTTTTTCATTTATTTGGCGGAGAGAGGGGGAAACAGTACCTTGACCGTCCCGCCTAGCTCCGGAGGCGTCCACAAACCGGATTTGTGTCCTGTGGTGTGTCCCGGATGCTACCCCAAGTTCGCCCCATGATGTGGGCAGGCTACGGCCTGGAGTTATTCGGATTGGGCCGTCCTAAAGATCGCCGAAGGCGAGCCGCTATCTATGAGGGCCTCTAATCAATGGGTATCTTTAGCTGGCGTCCTTGACCCGGCGGAGTTCTCGGTCGATGAGACGAGGCCGGTCTATGCTTGGCAACAGAGGGGTGGACTAGAAGGAAATACCGGAATGCAATTTCGGATGTGGTCAGCAGGAGTGCTTTTTCTAGGGTCATATGCCCCGATGGCCTTTGTCCTAGCGGCGCAAGACATCAAAAAAGCGCTGTGGGGAGAACCCATATGTGGTTGGGGAGGGCAGTTTGATTGCGAACTTCAGATCTTTGAGCACCCTTGGGCATCCTTGGCAGCAATAGTGGTTACATCAGTCGCACTTTGGCTGACGATGTATTCCATGAAGGCCGTCCGAATGAAGACTGAAGCTGAAGTTCTGTCCGCGAAGCCCGTTCCGAATGACCTGATTAATTATGTTTTCCCCTACGTTGTATCATTCATGGGGTTGAGTTACGGAGATCCACAGAAGTTGGCGGGATTCTTCGTATTTCTTGTCCTCTTGTTCTTGATTACGTATAGATCGGGGCAGATTCTGATGAACCCCGTATTGATTGCATTCGGCTGGCGACTGTATGAGGTTGATATCGTTGTCGGGGGAAACAGGGTCCGTAAGACCGTGCGCGCGCTGAAGCAGGGAAAGCTGCTGCCTGGCGAGCAGCTTATTGAGGATGTTCAGGAAGTATATTTGATGAGGGACCCATGAGCGATTTGGCATTGAATAGCCTCAAAGGATTTGACCTGGCTGGGTCAAAAGTGTTCCTTTGGATTTTTAAGAAGAGCGTTGGTGCGAAGAAATTCAAGGCTTACTACATCAAGACGGATCCAGTCCTGGAGGATTCTCTCAAAGGGTTTGCGGAAAATGAGAGGGCTCGAATTAACGAATGGATTCCATATGGGCATCTCTCTCAGCCCACCGACGATGGATGCCTCACTATTGCTGTTGGTGATACCGACTTTCAGGTTCTAAAGGACCTAGTTGATGAGCCTGAGGCTGACCATGCGACTAATGATCTTAAGAAGCTCAAAGGCGCTGTCGGCTACCTGGTGAAGTTTGTGAAGGACGGGGAGACCCTCTACGCCACGCGGCGCACGCCGATGACTTGGAAGCCTGTCTACAAAAAGAAAAATGTGATTAATGCCATTTTTAAAAATGGACAGTTGTCCGCTGTAGCAGGTGATGAGTTCACCCTTGAGCCGCGATTTGACATCTTCGCCTTGGACGATGTTCTTCTGGTGTCGAACAAGAGGGGCTTTGAGTCAATGATGCAGTATCGCGCTGGTTACGTTCAGGCGTTTGGCGAGCTCAAAGCGGAGCCGTCTTTCTCCGCTCTCTTCACTGATATGGCGCCATTGTTGGAATATGTCGGTGAGAACGGTACGCACCTGAAGAGGATGGCGGTCATTCAGGAGAAGTCTCTTTACTCTGACCCCAAATATCTCAAGGCGCTCAAGACCGTTGCGACGAAACGGAAGTGGGGCGTAACCTTCGATAAGGCTGGAAAAATAATTCCGACTGCAGCGACTGCAAAGGTGATCATTACTCTCTTGCTTGATCACCGTCTTGTGAGTGAGATCACTGACATCATGTATGACGTTCCTGATGGCACCCCGGTAAAATAAAGAGTAGGGGGCTGCAGCCTATGCGGGGGGCACGAGGCTGTGGGGACTGATGCCCCATACAAGGAGAAGGAAATGAAGAAGCTGTTGCTCATGCTAGCTGCAGGTGTCGCTCTAGCTACCTGTTTCGCAGTTTCGGCTCAGAGCCATTCGGTGAAGGGGCACTATCGTTCGGACGGTACTTACGTCCAGCCTCACCGCCGTAGCAATGCGAACTCTACCAAGCTGGACAACTACAGCACCCAAGGAAATTACAACCCCTACAACGGGAAGTCCGGGACTGTAGATCCTTACAAGCCGACGCAGAGCAATCCATACGGTAGCCCCTACAACCAGCCGAGGACGCAGCAGCGTCGATCTGGCTACGGGTACTGAAGTCTAGGGCCCTGCTGACGCGGGGCTTTTTTATAGTTCTTCACCCAACTCTGGGCAAGGCTGCACGGATTCTGAGGAGGAAATAGGCATCGTCTCGGTATCCGTAGGTGACGCGCTTGATGACCTTGATCTTGTTGTAAATCCCCTCGACCAGATTCGTTCCTAGGAGCCATCGGAAATGGGCGAGGATGCCTGAATCTGACATGTGACTGGCTTCACGCTCCGCTTACAATGGAGCGGTCATCAGTGAACAGGGGAAGTTCGTGCGCTCTACCATTTTTCTGAGCCTGAGGCTCGGCCTAGCACCGGCAAGCTTTCCAGGGGGAAGGGCGTCTCCGGCCTCCGGCCCGGGTGCGCAAGGGCTGGCCCCATGATTCTGGGTATCCTGGCTCTGCTCGTGCTTGGCTTCTTCTTCCCGCCTCTGTGGCTGGTTCTGATCGGCTACCTCATCTACATCTACGCCTCGCGCCACACCCGGAAGGAGCGAGCTGTGGAGGGCCGGATTCGGGCAATGATTGCTGCAAAGAAGGACATGGCGACGTTCTCCGAACTCTACTATGAGGCTGCCAGGTCATACGCCATCTCCAAAGGTTGCACCGTTTCCGACCACGAGGCGGCATCTGCTGCTGTGATGATTGATGGGAAGGCATGGAACGCCGTCTTTCTGAGGGAGCGGGATGGTGGCACGACGATTACGCTTCAAGATCATGCAGCAGTGGAGAAGTGGATTCAGAACGATGTCGATAGTGTTATTGCTGCTGGGAAGTCCGTCGAGCAAGTTCCCGATATCCGTTTGATGGACACCAGCACGCTCGCTCGGCAAAGAACTGACGAAGCCTTCCAGATGCTCTTGGGTAGAGCTGAGGACGGGGAAGCAGAGGCGCAGAACGAAATTGGCTTCTGTTATGGGAAGGGTGTCTACTTCGAGAAAAACTACAAGCTAGCTCACCATTGGTATGGGAAGTCCGCAGAGCAAGGGTTCGCGAACGCGCAGTTCAACTTGGGCGTTCTCCACTACCAAGGACTGGGTTGCAAGCGGGATATTGCGCAGGCTGAAGAGTGGTTCGATCTCGCAGCGGCCCAAGGACATTTGAATGCGCAGCAGAACTTGCGACGTATCGAATTGGAGAGGCCTCTTGTCCTAGAACTCTACGCCGTGAATCAGCAGCTTGGTAAGCAAAAAGCCCCCGGCTTGGTCGATTTCAAGCTCGCCCATCTCTATCTTGACGAACTCAAAGCCCTTATGGAGGACGAAGAGGTGCGCCAGGGCTTCGTTCTGGCGGCGACCACTGGACAGATTTCGTTGGCAAAGGCGGCAAAGATTCAGGACGCGGTGACTTGGGCGTGGAACCTGTCGTCAGCCACTCCGCTGACGTATCACCAGATCATCAATGCGGTCTCGAATGACGACTGGTCTGTTTTCAACGGAATGCCGGAAAGCGGCTCGGGAACCTGAGGGCGATAAATGGGATTGTTCAGCGGCATCAAAGACAACTTCAAGAAGAGCGAAGCAGCCGTTTGCGTCCAAAATCTTTTGGAGCAACAACAGAGAATCGGCTACTTCACCGGAAATCCGGCGAGCTATGCGAACGCTATTGTTCAAGCGGCGTGGGATGAGCGACCGCATGTATTCAACGGCAAGTTTGGTCAGAGACCCCACAAAATTTCGGTAACCGCTATCGTGCTGTCCAGGGCGCTCTCCCTGAGCAGTGAGGGAGACCCAAATCGGTTTGCGCTGCTGGCCTGCCTTGGAACCGCGTTGTCAGAGGCTCACACGAATGCGGGCTTCTACCCCTTTAACAACTTGGACATGACGCTGATTGAAGCGGCGGGCGAGGTGTTCGTTGAGAAGGGGAACGAGATGGGGGTTCCGATGTGACACGGATGCCAATCGGCTCTTGGTTCGATAGAAGTATCAGAAAAATTCAACAGGGGATTTCACAATGAAGAAGAAGGTGATGGCAAGCGTATTCGCAGCGTTGATGGCTCCTGCACTCGCGCATGCGACAGATTTCATGGGTATTGAGCTTGGGGCAAAGTTCGACATGCCTGAGTGCCAGTTCACCGGGGAGGGCTATCTCGCGCGCTACACCTTCGTCTTCGATCAGCCGATTCGGCCCTGCTGGAAACGCAGCATCCTTAAAGGCAAGCCGGGCGAGACGCTGGACAAGGACAGCAGCTTCAAAATCGACTTCGTGACCAGCGATGGCAAGACGCCGCTCGGTGTTGGCACGGACTCCACGCTAATCATTATTGATGGAGTAGTGGAGGGCGTGCAGGCCACCACAAACGGATACGAGCACCAGGACAGCATTCTTCGCGCGCTTCAAACGAAGTTCGGCAAGCCCACGTCTCTTAAAGAAGAGGCGATGGAAAACCGCATGGGTGCATCATTCCGATCTCATGAAGCGGTCTGGAAGACCCCGGCGCTTGAAGTCAAGTTCTCCGGCATGGTTTCCAGGATTGATTTCGGCTACATCTCGGTGTTTACGCCGAAGGCCACCGCCTTTATCGAAGAGGAATACGAGCGCAAGCAGAAAGCAGCACCGTCCTTCTGATCAACCATGGAGGTGGCTATGCCGCATAGCAAGGTGTCGCGCCGCTGCCGACTGTTGAACGGACTGGCGCTTCTGTTCGTCGGACCGCTGGCCTCTTGGTTAGCTTTCGGACTTCTGGTGCGGTTCCAAGAGTTACCAGCATCGCTGGACCGATTGCCTTTCACGTGGGCCTACTATCTGGGGATTACGGCGCTTCCCATGCTCTTCGGACTGATACTAACTGCATTTGTTCGACCTGCGTATGGATGGCTTGTTTACGCGCTGGGCAGTGCCTTCATGCTCTACGGGCAAGCCAAGCTGCTTGCCCTGCCGCCAGTCTACTGACAGAGATTCGCAATGCTGAAAGACTTTCCTCGCCCGCTGGCGTCCGTCATCGGTGATGTGGTGGGCAACCACACTCAGCATCACCAGACACTTGAAAACATGATGTATGAGGCCGGTGCATCTGGCGATCCACCGGAAGGTAGCTGCGTTCGAAAAGTGACAGAGTGGTTTGTGAGAGAGGGAAAGGATGACCCTTCCAAGTCGCTCACTATCCTTGGGAAATTCATCGAGACACTCATGGACGGCGAGGTATCGCGTTGGGACCCCGACCGCGAGCTCACGGCTCGCAAGCGCATCAACGAGGCCCTCGCTCGCTACCAACTGAGCTACGCGTTTGGCGGAAGGATTTTGAGTGCGCAGAGCGTAACCGCGCCCAGCCGAGCGTTCGCCGATGCGCTAAAAGAATTCTCTGTGGCCGAAGTCGAAGAGGAATTTGAGAGGGCACTTCGCTCTGTGGAGAGCGACCCCGCTTCTGCTGTGACAGCGGCATGTGCGATTGTTGAGGCGCTGTGCAAGCATTACATCGCTACGGAGGGCCTGGAACTGCCGTCAAGCCAGACCGTTAAGCCGCTTTGGGTAGTGGTTGCTAAGCACCTGAAGCTGTCGCCAGAGCAGTTGGAAGACGATGATCTAAAGCGAGTTCTTGCAGGGCTCAGCTCTATCATTGATGGCATCGGCGCCTTCCGGACTCATGCGGGTAGTGCCCACGGGCAGCACAAGCGCACGTATAAGGTCGCTCCGCGCCATGCTCGACTAGTTGTCCACTCCGCGCACTCACTGTGTTTGTTTGTTGTGGAGACCTGGAAGGAACGCAAGAAGAGCGGTACAAGTAGGCTGAAGGCTTAGGGGGGGGAGCTATGGGGATCGTTGGCTTTCTGAAGTCACTTCTGGGGACAAGGCCTCCTGACGTTCCTCAAGGCCAGGTGCCGCAAGAGGCTGACTACAAGGCTCTCGAAATCACGCCAAGCGATGACGTGTTCGATTGCTACAACGCCGTATTCGACCAAGCGATGGCGAGGGTGTCGGGTCTCCCTGCGGAAGACGTAGACGCCATCAAGGACTACATCATGGCTGTTGAAGGAGGCTTCTTGAATGCTCACGGATACTACGAGCACGTGTGGGAGAACTACTTCGTAGCCCGTTCTTGGCGATGGCTTGAGCATGAGGAGTGGCTGTCCATTTTCTCTGAACTGGGTCGCTTCCCGCTCAACTTTCCTCAGCCCGTGCCGTCTCAGCGGCCATCCGTTTCGGGTTCACCCCCGTTATCACGGACACTTACGAGAAGGCCGACCGAGGCCTTGAGGAGTGTTCATGTCGAAGCGAAGGAAGTTCAGTGCAGAGTTCAAGCGTGGCGCAGTTG
>NZ_JBRREK010000102.1:0-7476 GCF_056760235.1 Stenotrophomonas sp. STEN018 | reverse complement strand
GTCGGCCTTGTTGTTCGGCGTCGCCAAAGGTTAGTTGCATGGGTCGATCAAGCTCTCAAATCGCGGATTGCAGTCTGGCAGCTTCGGGGGAGTTGTTCAGAGCTTCCCTAAGCGGGAAAACCACTCATCTCGCTCGGCCTCATTGATCGCTGTGCTCCTGAGCCAGCGGTCAGAGTGACGCACGAAAGGAACCAGCCAGAGCGGATGAACAACGTCCCGCACCTGGACTTCCAGGCGATGGGTGATCACTCCCTTGTAGTTGTATTCCCCAGTGCGGATTGCGAGCACTTCAGATCGCCGCAGATAGCGCTCGCCCTTCCCAGGGTCCCGAACCCAGATGGTGTCCCCGCCCAGGTCCAAGGCAATGTGATCATGAGATACCGTGGGTTCGAACTCTTCCGGCCGATGCTTCTTCAGTTTTGGAGTTCGGCGACGGAACAGCCACGGCAAGCCCCACAGCAGCGCAAGGGGCCAGAAGACCAGCTGCCCGAACAGCATCAGCCCGAACAAGGCCCCATCGGTCGTTGTGCCGTCTTCGAACACGACACCGCAAAGCCACCAAAGCGCGAGACCGGTGATGATCCAGCGGATTATCTTGAACAAGGTCCACATACGAGCTTCCTAGCTTTGGTTGGGAAGGGCCGGGGTCAGCGACGGTCTACGACGGTCCAAGTGCCATCGACCTTGTCGATGACGAAAGTGCCGACAAGCTGCTGTTGCTCAGTTCGAGTGCCCAGCTGATAGCGTGCGGTTCCAGTGACACCGCAGGCATAGCCAGGACTGTCCCCTCTCATGCACTCGCCCACCTTCAAGCGCTCAAACGTCATGGTCGTTCCCGTTGCTTCCTTGAAATACGCCGTCAGCGCCTTCTCAACATCGCCACTGCCGGGCCCACCAGAGCAAGCCACCAGCAGTGCTACGGCGGAAACCATCCAAAGCTTCTTCATGTGTGTTCCTTCAGTCGATGAGCAAGCAGTGCTTGCCCGGGTTGAGGCTCGTGCCAGGGAGCACTTCCCAATCAATCACTGCCCCTGCCTTGTTGATGACGATCACGATCTGGCTAGGCCGGGCGGATGAGTCTTCATCGCGCTCTCCCAGATAGGCCAAAGCAACGGCACTCCCGAAGTCGTAGACCTTGCCGAAGCCCACCACGCCATGCGCTTCAGCTGGCAGCAGCACCGGCTTGCCATCGAGCTTGATAGCGCGCTTGTAGTCCCGGCCTTCCACAGGGTCGATTCGGCCGATGCTGGTTCGGATAGGGCCAGTAGGCGTTGCAGATCCATGACCGGTGGCCCAGATGAACTCGGAGACCTTGGGCTTCCCTCCCCCACCAACCTTGAACTGGCCGCTCTGCAGTTGGCACGACAAGCTGGGCGCTGCCCCGGCAGAAGCGGCGAACGCCAGGAGACCCACCACTGCCCAGCACCTCATATCCATACAACAGCCTCCAGGTTCACTTTTGCGTTGAACGCAAATGACCGGCTAAGCTTATGCGGTCAAACTCTGGAGAGTCAACGTGTTTGTTTCTGCCGGATGCCCGCTCCTCAGCCCACGCCCACAGCCCTTGGTCATCGCCTACGCGCAGCACGCGTCGCCAAAGGCTGGACCCAGGCCCAGCTAGGCGAAATGCTCATGGGCGTGGATGACTCAAATACGACGGCCCCTCGGATCAGCCGATATGAACGCGGGATGCACAAGCCGGATTTGGAGACAATCGAGAAGCTAGCGGAGCTTCTAGACCTACCTGCGGCCTACTTCCTGGCGGCTTCGGATGTTGTGGCTGAGGCCATCCTGGTGCTTTCCCAGCTTGACGCCAAAAAGCAGAAGCAAGCACTTGGGCTGATCAAGAGCCTGATGGACGCCTCATAGCAGCCGCAACCTACTTCTGAAATAGCTTCAACGATTACTACGCTACAGATGCACCGTTAGACCTTCACCTGCGATGGGCATGAAGCCCAAGGAGTGATCGTATGACCTGCGAGATAGTGAACGTCGGAAAGAGGCGAGACGGGGGAAGCCGGTACTGGTGCCTGTCCCATCATGCAAACGCCACCGCAAAATATGGCGTGGCGGCAAAAGAATGCGTGGCCGCGCATGACTCACCCATTTCGGAGAGTGAGTCTCTCGATCTAGAGGTTGACCGTTACGAGGGAGGGATAGCTCTTTGGGGGTCAGTGCCCGCGTCATACGACACTACCACCCTGCCCACCGATAGAGGCATCCACGTACATGCCAGGCGCTTGGGCCGGGACTCAGCCAAGGACATCGACAAGACATATCGAAGGCTGAGGATCCCATTCACCACAGACCTGCTGTCCTCGGAATGGTTCGTAGTGGATGAGATCGACGCAATCAATTACATGGTGTCTGGCGTCTTCGGCTTCGGAACCATCAGTGTCAAATGCAGCCACTGTGGCTTCCCCCATCTCGACCGCGACTGGTTCGCAGTCCATCCTCACAAGAAGCATCAGTGCCATGGATGCGGGAGACAGTTCTCCGACTCGGAAATCGCAATAGGAAACCCTCTCTCGCAGTTGAGGAACCACCTTGAGCCGGGCACTCGATCCCAGATAGCTGCACCAAGAAGCATAGAGATACGCCAACAGGACTACCCAGGAGGGATACAAATCTGGGGATCAAATCCTGCCATCCTTTGGACCTCCACAGCGCCTGAAGAAACCGGAATCCATCTGCACGCTCTGAGCGAGGAAGGCCAAGAGTGGCCCAAGGTGGACGACACGTATGAGTCTGTCGAGATAGATGGCATCAAGCTTGATGCCGAGCAAGTGCGCTTCTACATGGCGCAAACAGCGCTGCCACACATCGAAGGACGCGTCGTGGCTCTGTCATGTCCGCGCTGCAAAGAGCCTCACTTCGATAAGGGACAGTGGGCATATACGCCCCACATTGACCACGAATGCCACTTCTGCGGAGCGATCTTCCAGAATCCATCGCAGATCAAGAAGACGATATCGAACCCGTTTGTCGAGACACGAACACGCCTTTCCAAGCATACGAATCGAATTCTTCGTGAAGACAAGCTAGGGTTGCGCCCCGAAACCATCTAGCAGGGTCACTTCTTTGGCGAAGAAGTCCACATCGATCTGTGGAAGATAGCCACCGAGCTTGCGCATCTCTTCATAGGCGAGATGCGCAGCTTCAGTTGAGATCAGTCCTTGGCTACAGGCTCGTTGCATCAACCCCAAAGAGCCGGTCACCAGCGACTCATGCCCGAGCCGCTTGATAGCCGCCTTCCGGGCCCGGCCGTCATCACAAGCGATCTGGCACTGGATGACGGAGGCAATGAGGATGCATTCGGTCTCGCCATCACCGAGCCCCATATCATTCTTCGCCACCAGAAATGCCGAATATGGGACCAATCCGTCGTCAGCAAGGGTCAAAGATCCCTTGGCAAGCTCCAAGTCCAACACTTCGGAGGCGGATGAAGCCTCATCTCTCACCAAGCTTCCGACTTGAAACTCTACACCCTCGATACCCAAGACCGCATCAAAGACCCCGCCATTCACGAGGTTGATGACTGTCGAAGCGTCGAGAAGCACTATCACGCTGCTACTTCGAGTTAGCGGCGAACAGATAGGAAATGGGGACGTTCAAAAGCTCAGCGGCTTTACCGGCAGAGAGCTCCTCACGTTCCACAAGCTTCGCAGCAGTCTCAAGTAGCCTGGGCGAAGTTGAAATCGGTATTTCCTCTCGCTCTCTAAGCCCCAGCTCTCTCGCTCGCTTCTCAGGACTTCCATGCTCGTCTGAGATCTTCTGATACAGCGCCCTAGCGCCTCTAGGCTCCAGCAACCCCAAGCCTTCGCAACGGCGCGCGGCAACCTCAAAGCTCACCCCGAAGAAGATTGCAGCAGTCAGTATCTCCACGTCCCCGAGCGGTCCTTTTGCACGGTAGTGAGTGCGAACGGCATCAAGCACCTTCAAGAACCCTTTTCTGGGCATTAGCAAAGAAGCCGCGAAAGCATCCGCAAAACGCTCTTCGTTCCGATGCTCAGCCGAGACAGTCGTCTCTCTGTCTCCACCCACCTCTTCGTCCAATCTTGCGAAGTCAATCTTTAGCAAGTCATGGCGTGCTACGAGGTGTCCCACCTCATGAGCAAGAGTGAACAGCATCCGCGCCTTGAAGGTTCGAGGAGCAAGCAGGATTAGTGCGTGGCCTTCGACAATCGCTGAAACCCCCTCGATCTTAGGGTCCCTTCCATAGCAGACAAAGACCCCCAACTCCTCCAAGGTGGTTGCAAGACTAAGAAAAGGAACTTGGTCATCCAGCTGTGCGAACGCCCGTCTGAAGATGGCAGCAAAGTTCTCTGCGTTTTCAAGATCGGGAGCCAGTCCCCTGAACAGCTCCAGCCAGTTGAGATTGGAAGGCAGAAGTCTCGCTATCGAGAGTATGTCGTTTAGCTGGTCACCTATGATGCTCAGAGATGAAGACATGCCCCTTGCGCGCTGATCAAGCGTCTGCCTCAGCAAGAGCTTCGAAGTGCTCTGGTCCTCAGTTGATTCCGCCCGCCCAATCGAGCTCAGCGGAACACGTATTGCCTTTGATATTTTTCTGATTTCCGACAGCGATGCCTCATCACCCGAGACGATCTCGCTAACACGGGAAACGGGCAAGTTTGCCCGTCGGGCCACATCGCTGACCGTGAGACTGCGATCCGCGATGTGTTGCGCAATATCCATTACTTCCTGGCTTCCCTCTTCAAGGCCTGAAGCTCTTCTCTCAGACGAATAGCTTGCTCTTCAGTCAATTTTCTCATGCGCCCGATCACTTGTTGGATTCGCGTAGAGCCTGGACGATCAAACAGACTGGCGAGGATGTCTACTGATCGCTCCCTACCAAGCTGGATCTCCCGAGGCGTCTGAAGGATGACAGAGGTCCGACCAACCAGATAGTTCTGGATTCGCCTCTCAAACTTGTCGTGATGGTCTTCGGGGTGATGTCGTCCGTCTGCAGTCACAATGATATTGCCCAGCCTCTGGCCGGACTCGTCAAATCTGAGCCGATTCTCAGGGAACTGATCGAAAGCTGCGATCTGACTGGACAGCTTGTCCTGGACCTCAAGCCCTCCAATCACATACTGCTGAACGTTCTTCCCCATGCTGCCGCTTATCACGAAGATCTGATCGCCCAACTTCACCCTACGGCGCAGGTCAGGCCGACAGGTTCCCATAGTCGATTTCGCTTTCTTGTCCGGTTGCAAGATCGGGTCTACAAGCGCCTTACCCATACCCGGGTCAGAACCAGGGGAAACGAATATGTAACTCGACACGCCACACCTCCAATCCATGTGAAGACGAAGCCCAGAACCAGACCCGCCGTGGCGGCCTGTTTTGCGATTTGTACCGCATGCCGAGCCACCTTACTAGTGCCCCTCCCTACACCCCATGCGGAAGGAAATCCCCGGTCGCCCCCTAGAGAGGCGATGGTCTGATCTCAAGTTGTGAGATAGCGTCGCTATAGTCTCGCGCTCGACCATTTCTTGAGCAGACAGGCATGATATCGATTCGCGCTCTTCCTCCATGACCCCAGATCGCTGACTTCCGATGTCGCCACGCATGCGGGATGCGCCCTGCTCGCGTCCGCTCTCCTAACGGAGTGCTACTACTGGATCGTCGAAAGGCTCAACTGCTCCCTCATGAAACTGGCATCACCGTATTGGGTGTTGTGACCCTCGTGGCTACAACAGGCATAAGCGACACCACAGTCAACGATGCTACAGGTCAAGATCAATCTTATTTTACCGGCGCAGTGGCGCTACTGGTCCTGCTCTCGTTTGACAAATTCGCCGCTCCCGTGATCTGAAGTCGGCCTTCAATGCAATGGGGCTTGCAAAATTCGCCCATATGGTATACTGAAAAAAATGTAAAGGGAGACAGTCATGGTGCCGGTTCACCAGGTCGCGGACTACATCGTCGTGAAGATGGAAGAGGGCAATGTGCCCCTTAACCTGCTGAAGCTTCAGAAGCTTTTGTACTACGTCCAAGCATGGGCGCTTGCAACGAAGGGTCGTGGGGTTTTCAACAATCGATTCCAAGCATGGGTTCATGGCCCCGTTTGTCGAGAAATTTATGATCGCTTTAAAGAGACCCACTCTCTTTACAACTCTGTAAATGCCGATGCGGCAATGCGCGATTCGGCAAATACGCTTCCCCAAGATGTCCTCGCACATATCGATGAGGTCTTGGACGCATACGCAGGTTTTTCCGGAACTCAACTGGAAGCGATGACGCATCGAGAGGCGCCGTGGCTGCAGGCCAGGGGGACGCTGGCGCCAGCAGAGCGCTGCGAGACGGAAATTGATGAGACACTGATGGCCAACTACTACTCGAAACTCTTAGAAGAGGCAGAGGCGGAAGAGATAAAGGTAAAGTCTAACTGACGGCCTGATTGGGGGGACGTAGAGGTTGACTTCAACATAAGGGGCAAGGATGTCTAGGTACAGCGGTACTGCGAACCGGCAGCTTGAAGCATCGGGAGCTACCAATCAGCGCAGATACTCAGTGGTGTCTTCTCGACAGGCGCCGAAGAGCCAGCCTTGGCGATTTGGTTTCCGTCACTTTCGACAGATCAAAAATTTTGGTCTTTCGGCAACGAAAATCAAAAATAGTTGGCTTCTCGCGGTTTTGGAACGTTTCACTGAGCTTGGAAGTTCATCGGTAGACGATATATTGAACGACAAGCGTGTTGCGGAGGCCAATCGTTGCCATGAGATTAATTGGCAACAGAAAAATATTCCAATAAGCATCGATGATCTTGACTGGATTCCAGAAAAGTTTCACAAAAGGGAAGAGTACCCAATCTTGCAGTTCGCAGTTTCGAAAGCAATGGGTCGGTTACTTGGGTTCTTCGATGAAGAGTGGACTTTTCAGGTTGTCCTGCTCGATCCGCTTCATAACGCGCAACCAAGTAAGTCGTACGGGTATAAGGTTGATCCCTGCTCCCCATTAGGGTGCGAAATTACAGCACTCCGCAAAAGGGTCGATGATAGTCTGCAGGCAATCAACTGCGAATGCGGCTTAGGTGACAGGTTGACTGAAGCGCTTCATTCACCCACTGAGGGTCCAGCACTGATAATTTGCATTTCTCGCAACGATCTCCCGGAACAGTTGGAAGAAGTTCTTGAATCAGGCATGGCCGCAAGCATCCAAGATGTTCTTCAAGCTGGTATAGATCACTTTCTCTCACGCTAACAGTGAATGGCTTTGCGGCCTTTTCTCCGGCGACTTCGCTTGAGTCCAAACACCAAACAAAAGCCCCGCATCGCGGGGCTTCTGTCTTTTCACCCCGGAAACACCGGGAACTTCTCGTTGGGATGAGAGGCCTTCCAAGTGGTGTAAGCAGAAGTCGGGTTCACCCCCGAAATCACGGACGGTTATGAAAGGGTTGAGAACTTCAGATCGCGCTTGGCGGTCCTCCGTCGCATCCGGCGGTTGTGGAACCGCTCAATGTATTCAAAC
>NZ_JBRREK010000101.1:0-7718 GCF_056760235.1 Stenotrophomonas sp. STEN018 | reverse complement strand
TCTCCGGTGCGCTTCGCCGCAGGCCCCTCCGCGGGGCCCCCCCCCGCCGCGGGCGGGGCCCCCCCCCCCGCCCCCGCCCCCCCCCCCCCCCCCCCCCACTACAGTTTCAGCTGGCTGCCTTTTCTGCGGCCTTGGCGTGGCGGTCTTCGAGCACGGCGATGGCGTCGTCGAGCGACAAGCCGCGGGCGCGCAGCAGCACGATCAGGTGGAACAGCAGGTCGGCCGATTCGCCCAGCAGTTCGTCGTCTCGTTGCACGACGCCGGCCAGTGCGGTTTCCACGCCTTCTTCGCCGACCTTCTGCGCGATATGGCGTGCGCCCTTCTCGAACAGCTTGGTGGCATAGCTGTTGAGCGGACGGTCATGCTCGCGCTGCTTGATCAAGGCATTCAACGCACCGAGGAAATTACCCGGTGCGGCGCTGAAGCAACTGGTGCTGCCGGTGTGGCAGGTGGGCCCATGCGGGCGCACGCTGACCAGCAAGGTGTCGTTGTCGCAATCGCTGCGGATGTCGACCAGATCCAGATGGTTACCGGAGCTCTCGCCCTTGGTCCACAGACGCTTCTTGCTGCGGCTGAAGAAGGTGACCTTGCCGCTGCTGCGGGTGGTCTCCAGTGCGTCACGGTCCATATAGCCCAGCATCAGCACGCGCAATGTGGCCTCGTCCTGGATGATGACCGGGATCATGCCGTTGACCTTGTCCCAGTCCAGTGCAGCCGGATCAACCGGCTTGAATTCAGTAGACATCCCTAACCTCGATTTGTTGTTCGCGCAGGAACTGCTTCAGTTCCGGAATTGCGATGGCGCCGGAGTGGAACACACTGGCGGCCAAAGCCCCGTCAACGTCAGCCTGTTCGAATACATCGGCGAAATGCTGCGGCGTGCCCGCGCCGCCAGAGGCGATCAACGGAACCGTGCACAGCGCCCGGGCTTGGCGCAACTGTGCAATATCGTACCCCTTGCGCACGCCGTCGCTGTCCATGCAGTTCAGCACTATTTCACCTGCGCCGTGGGCTTGTACTTCACGCACCCAGTCCAGGGTCAGCTTGGCTTCGGCGCGGGTCTTGCTCGGGTCGCCGGTGTAGGAGCGCACCCGCCACTGGCCGTCGGCTTCGCGGATGGAGTCGATGCCGACCACAACGCACTGTTGGCCGAAGGCTTCGGCCAATTCTGCAATCAGCTGCGGGCGCTCCAGCGCCGGGGTGTTGATGGAAATCTTGTCAGCACCGGAATGGAGCACCGCACGCGCGGTTTCAACATCGCGGATACCGCCGGCCACGCAGAACGGGATGTCGATCAACCGCGCCACCCGCTCGATCCAGGCGCGATCGACCGAGCGCCCTTCCGGGCTGGCGGAGATGTCGTAGAACACCAGCTCATCAGCGCCCTGGTCGCGGTAACGCAGCGCCAACTCGGTGATGTCGCCCATGTCGATATGGTCGCGGAACTTGACTCCCTTGACCACGCGGCCTTCGCGCACGTCCAGGCAGGGAATGATGCGCCGACTCAACATGACAGGGCCTCATCCAGTTGCAGATGACCTTCCAGCAAAGCCTTGCCGAGCACCGCGCCGCCGCAGCCAGCAGCCTTGGCCGCGCGGATATCAGCCGCATCACGGACACCACCGGAAGCCTGCACCGCCACGCCGGGCAGCAACTGCGCCAGATGTGCATAGAGTTCGATATTCGGGCCGGACAGCATGCCGTCGCGGGAGATATCGGTGCACAACAGATGCTTCATGCCCGCCTGCGCGTAACGCTGGGCGAGCTCATCCAAGGTTACATCTGCGGTTTCGGTCCAACCGTGTACCGGCAAGCGCCATACACCGTCCTCGCCCTGACGAGTGTCCAGTGCAATGGTCAGCTGCTCGGCACCGAACTCAGCCAGCCAGGCCAATACCTGTTCGGGCTGACGCACCGCCAGCGAGCCGACCACCACGCGACTGGCGCCGGCATCAAGAATGCGCGCCACATCATCACGGCCGCGCACGCCGCCGCCGGTCTGCACCTTCAGCTTGGTGGTCGCTGCAATCTGCTGCAGCAAGGGCGCCAAGGTATAGCCGCCGGCCTTGGCCGCATCCAGATCGACCAGATGCATCCAGCTTGCGCCGGTCGCGGCGAACGCCTGCGCGCGCGGCAAGGCGTCGTCACCATAGGTGGTCTGCTTGGCGTAGTCGCCCTGCAGCAGGCGCACTACGCGCCCATCACGGATATCCAGTGCGGGGTAAACAGTGAAGCTCATACGGCAATCTCTAGAAAGTTCTGCAGGATGCGAGCGCCCGGCCCAGCCGAACGCTCGGGATGGAACTGCGCGCCGCATAGGCGCTCGCGCTGTACCACCGCGGTAAACAGGCCGCCGTGATGACAGGCAGCGACCGTATCCGAGGTAACCGGCGCGGCGTAGCTGTGCACGAAGTAAGCGCTGGAGCCAACCGGAACACCATCCAGCAAAGGCGATTCGCGCAAGGCCAGCAACTTGTTCCAGCCCATATGCGGGACGCGCACACCAACGCCCGGATGCAGCCGACGGACGATGCCCGGCAGCAGGCCGAGGCATTCCACATCACCCTCTTCCGAACGTTCAAACAGCAGCTGCATGCCAAGACAGATA
Source organism: Stenotrophomonas sp. STEN018 (assembly GCF_056760235.1). Taxonomy (NCBI): domain Bacteria; kingdom Pseudomonadati; phylum Pseudomonadota; class Gammaproteobacteria; order Lysobacterales; family Lysobacteraceae; genus Stenotrophomonas; species Stenotrophomonas sp. STEN018. The sequence continues at coordinate 5,110 of NZ_JBRREK010000101.1, read as the reverse complement.
CCCATCAGCGGCACCTGCAGCTCGCGCAGCGGCTGCACCAGCCCCTGCGCGTGCAAGCGCCGCATGCCTTCGGCCGCCGCACCCACGCCAGGCAGGATTACCCGCTCAAGGCCGGCGAGATCCGCTTGCTCGCGCACCATCTGCACCTCAACCTGCAATCGCTCCAGTGCATAGCGCACCGAGCCCAGGTTGGCGCCGCCGGCATCAACCAGACCAACCTTGCTCACAAGGCCCCCTTGGTCGACGGCAACTCGGTGCCCTCCTTGCGGATGGCCTGGCGCAAGGCGCGGGCCAAGGCCTTGAAGCAGGCCTCAACCTTGTGGTGATCGTTCTCGCCCTCAACCTTGAGGTTGAGGTTCAAGCCGCTGGCATCGCACAGCGAGCGAAAGAAGTGCGGCACCAGCTCAGTCGGCATGTCGCCAACGCGCTCGCGCTTGAACTCGCCTTCGAACACGAAGTACGGACGACCGCTGAAATCCAACGCAGCGCTAGCCAGGGTCTCGTCCATCGGCAAGGTGAAGCCATAGCGACCGATACCGCGCTTGTCGCCCAATGCTTCACGCAAGGCCTGGCCCAGTGCGAGACCGGTGTCTTCGATGGTGTGGTGTTCGTCGATATGCAGGTCGCCCTTGGCTTCCACTTCCAGCGCAAAACCACCGTGGCGACCGATCTGATCCAGCATGTGGTCAAAGAATGGCAGGCCGGTATCGATCTTCGAGCTGGCGACCTTGTCCAGGTCCACGAAGACGCGGATCTGGGTTTCCTTGGTATCACGCTGCACGGTGGCGCGGCGCGGCGCGTCGGCCAGCTCATGAGCGATGGCATCCCAATCCCATTCACCGCCAAACTGCTCGGTGCGCAGTTGGAAGCCACGGATCTTCATGTTGTCTGCGAACTGGATGTCGGTGGGACGATCACCGACCATGCCCGAGCGCGCCCAGTCGATGCTGCGGTCCTGCAGATACGGAACCATCATGCCGATACCCGGCTTGCGGTTTGGGCTGTTGTCCTGCGGCCAGCTGGGGTCGACCAGCACGTCGCGGAACGTGATGCCCTGGCTGGCGAAGATCTGCAGCATCAGATCGTTCGGGCCGTCGAAGCTGGCCTGCGGATAGCCTTCGGTGCCGAGGCCGTCCTGGTTGGAAACGATGACGAACTGATAACCGGCATCACGCAACTTCAGCATCGCCGGGATCACGTTCTTGACGAAGCGGATCTTCTCGTAAGCGTCGATCTGGAAGTCGGCCGGCTCCTCGATCAAGGTGCCATCGCGATCGACAAACAGAATGGGGGTCATGCGGTGAGCTCCAGCGTGGCAAGGGCGTCGAGGACGCGATCGTTCTGTTCGGGGGTGCCCAGGGTGATGCGCAGCGCATCCTGCAGCTGCGGCGCAGCGCGTTGATCACGCACCACCACACCAGCATTCAACAATGCCTGAAAAGCCGCCTCGGCATCATTGAAGCGCACCAGCAGGAAGTTCGCATCCGAGCCGTAAACATGGTGTACACAAGGTTGCAGCGCCAAGGCGATGCGCAGCCGGCTGCGCTCGCTGCGCACGGTGGCGATGCGAGCGCGGGTCTGCGACAGCACAGCGTCGTCGAGGCCAGCAAGCGCCAAGGCAGAGCATGGGGTGGGAATCGGATACGGGGCCTGGCAGCGCCGCAGCACGGCGATCAGTGCTGCATCGGCAATGACACTGCCGATGCGCGCCGCAGCCAATGCGTGCGCCTTGGACAAGGTACGCAGTACCGCAATATTGTCAAAGCGATCCATCAAGGTGGTGGCGGACGGCTCATCGGCAAACTCGCCATAGGCTTCGTCAACCACCACCAGCGCCTGGCCGCGCAGCGCTTCGGCCACGGCCTGCACCTGCTGCAGTGGAATGCTCAGGCCACCGGGATTTGACGGCGAGCACAGGAACACCAGCTTGGCATTGCCCTGCTTTGCAGTGGCGATGACGGCGTCGATGTCAGGCACCAGACCCGCCTCGGTATCCAGCAGCGGCACTTCCAGTGCGGGTGCATTCTGCAGCCGCGCACTGACCGCATACATGCCGAACACCGGCGGCGTGTACAGCACGGCATCGCTGCCGGGAGCGCACAGGGCGCGCACCAGTAGATCGATGGCTTCATCGCTGCCGCGGCCTATCAGCAACTGCTCCGGCTGGCAGCCATACAGGCCGGCCAGGCGCTCGCGCAGTGCCTGCGGTTGCGGGTCGGGATAGCGGCGGCAACTGGCACCTGCGTCGCCGGGATTTGCCCATGCCGACTCATTGGCATTGAGCCAGATTTCACCCTGCAGCTTGGCGCTGCGCGCGGAGGAATAACCGCCGAAGTCGCGCAGGTCCTCACGAACCAGATCGAGCACGCTCACGGTGCGACTCCAAGCCGCAGCGCCACCGCATTGGCGTGTGCACCCAAGCCTTCGGCACGCGCCAAGGTCAGCGCGCACGGGCCTATGCCTGCGATCCCTTCGCGGCTGGCGGCCTGCACGCTGATCTGATTCTGGTAGCTGGCGACGCTGACACCGCTGTAGGCGCGCGCGGCACCGGCGGTGGGCAACACGTGATTGGTGCCGGAGCAGTAGTCACCCAGCGCTTCCGGGGTGTAATCGCCAAGGAATACCGAGCCTGCCGCTTCCACCTTGTCCAGCCATTGACGCGGCTCGCGCAAGGCCAGAATCAGGTGCTCCGGGGCGTAACGATTGGAGATTTCAAATGCCTGCGCAATCGAATCAACCTTGACCAGCAGCGATGCACCCAGCGCCTGGCGCGCAATCGCCGCGCGGCTGAGCTGCGCAAGTTGTGCTTCCACCTGGTCCTGCACGGCGGCAATCATCGCCGCGTCATCGCTGAGCAGCAGTACCTGCGAATCCGGACCGTGCTCGGCCTGCGACAGCAGATCAGCAGCGACGAACGCAGGGTTGGCGCCAGCATCGGCGATCACCAGCACTTCCGAAGGACCGGCCGGCATGTCGATGGCGGCGGCACCGGCTTGAGCGACCTGCTGCTTGGCTTCGGTGACAAAGCTGTTGCCCGGCCCGAACAGTTTGTCGCAAGACGGAACCGATTCGGTGCCATAGGCCATGGCGGCAATTGCCTGCGCGCCGCCAATCTTGAACACGCGGTGCACGCCGGTCAGGCGCGCGGCAACCAAGACTACAGGGTCAGCGGTACCGTCCTTGCGCGGCGGCGTGCACAGTACTACTTCGCGGCAACCAGCCAGCTTGGCCGGCACGCCCAGCATCAGTGCGGTGGACGGCAACGGGGCGCTGCCTGCAGGCACGTACAGGCCCACGCGAGAGATCGGACGGATTACCTTTTCACAGACCACGCCGGGCGCGGTTTCCACACTGTAGGGCTGGGCCATGCCGGCGCGGTGAAAGGTATCGATGCGCTCTGCGGCTTGCTGCATGGCGATGCGCAGCTGAGCCGATACCGCCAGCTCGGCAGCAGCGAACTCGGCTTCGCTGACTTCGAAGCGCTCCGGCGCGATGCCGTCGAAGCGCTCGGTGATTTCACGCAACGCCTGGTCGCCGCGGCTGCGCACCTGCTCGATCAAGCCGGCAACCGATTCGCGGGTCTGCGCGGCTACGGTTTGTACAGGACGGGTCAGAGCGCGGGCCTGTGCATTGGCGTCGAGCGCATTCCAATCAAGGATGTTCATACCAGCGACTTCTCCACCGCCAGCACCATCAAGCCTTGCGCGCCAGCACGTTCCAGTTCTTCCAGCCGCTGCCAGCTCAAAGCGCCACTGCACATGGTCTGCAACCGTACCGAGTCGCCCTGCCCTGGCAGGCGCAGCAGCGGCTCGGCATCAGGCAACAGGCGGGCCAGTTCTTCAACGCGATCCTCGGCGGCCGAGAACATCAGCAGCTTCTGGTCCTGCACCTTGCTCAGGCCGTCGAGACGTCGCAGCAGCATCGCCATCAGGCCCGCGCGGGCGTCATCAAGCTCGTGTACCGGTCCTGCGAGCACGGCTTCACTTTCAAGCAGTACTTCCACCGGCTTGAGTTGGTTGGCGGCCAGCGTGGCACCACTGGAAACCAGATCGCAGATGACTTCCGCCGTGCCCAGCTTCGGTGCGATTTCCACCGAACCGGACAGCTCAACCACCTGCGCGTCGATGCCCTGCTCCTGCAGCCATGCAGCAAGGATGGCCGGGTAGCTGGTGGCGATGCGCTTGCCCTGCAGCATCTGCACACCCTGCCAATCCCAGTCTTCCGGCACTGCAATCATCAAACGGCAGGAACCAAAGCCAAGTCCGCGCAGCGGCTGGTAGGCATCGGCCAGACCGATCTGGCGGCGGGCCTTGGCCTGCTCGTCCAATTCGTTCAAGCCAACCACGCCCAGATCGCAGACGCCGTCAGCGATCAAACCCGGAATATCGTCATCACGCACCAGCAGCAGGTCCACTGGCAACGATTCACCGAAGCAGAACAGCTTGTCGCGGCTCTGCCGCCAGCTCAGCCCGCAAGCCGCCAGCAGGCTGCGCGCAGGATCGGCCAGACGGCCGCTTTTCTGAATGGCGATGCGCAGCCGGTCGCGTGCCGGGGCAGAGGTTGAAGCACTCATGGGGTTATCTCAGTTGGATTCGGTTTTGCGCGTGGCGAGACGGTCGATGGCGACGGTGTACCCGCCGGCACCATGCTCGAGCGAACGCGCGACCCGGCCGATGGTGGTAACGCTTACCCCGGTCAGGTCATAGATCTCACGATAGGGCACACCCTTGCGCAACAAAGGGACCACCCGCCAGCGATCGGCCATGGCCTCCAGCTCGGCCGGCGTGCACAGATCGCGCAGGAAGGCCTGCACGTCTTGTGGCTTGTCCAGCGCGGCCAAAGCACGCGCCAGCGCCTTCAACGGGGCGTCGGTGGGCTTTTCTCGTTCGGTGTCGGGACGTGGCTTCATGATGTATCAATGTAATAGCGTGCTAATACATTAGTGCGAATCAGACCCCGAGTCAAACCGACCGCTCCGTAGTGGGGGGGGGGGGGGGGGGGGGGGGGGGGGGGGGGGGGGCGGGGCCCCCCCGCGGGCGCGCCCGGCGCGGGGGGGGGGGGGGGGGGGGGGGGGGGGGGCGGGGGGGGGGGGGGGGGGGGGGGGGGGGGG
>NZ_JBRREK010000100.1:0-8043 GCF_056760235.1 Stenotrophomonas sp. STEN018 | reverse complement strand
ATGCTCGGCAATGGGCTTTACCGGTAACGCCTCTGCCGAGCATGGCTCGGCACTACACGGGCATTGCTTGGAAAGCCTCTGCCGAGCATGGCTCGGCACTACATGCACAAACAACAACGCCGCCCTTGGGCGGCGTTGTCACTACACATCAAGCGAGCTCGCTTACAAACCGCAGAAGCAATACGCCAGCGACTTCACCGGGGCACCATTGCGGTCCTTCACTGCGTCTTCAACGAAGCGCAGCTGGGTGTCCAGTTCCGGCATCTGCTTGGCAATCAGCATGCGTGCGACGCCCGAGTCGGCCAGCATCCAGGCGCCGGCGCGGCTGCCGGCAAAGCCGGTCATGAACTGCGCGAACGGAGTGGCTGCCTTCTCGATGTAACGCACGCGGAACTTGTCGCTTTCACCAAGCTTGGCGCGCTGCGCGGCATCGGCAACGGCCGCCTTCAAACCACCGAAGGCATCGACCAGACCGCGCTCCTTGGCCTGCGCACCGCTCCACACGCGGCCGCGTGCAACTTCATCCACCGCTTCAACCGGCTTGTTGCGTGCCGCTGCGACCTTGCCGGTGAAGTCGGCGTAGCCCTTGTTGATCACCGACTGGATCACCTGGCCCACGGCCGGGTCCATCGGCCGGGTCACATCGAACGCGCCAGCAAAACGGGTGGTGCCGACACCGTCGGTGTGCACGCCGATCTTGTCCAGGCTGCGGGCGAAGTTCGGGATCATGCCGAAGATGCCGATCGAGCCGGTGATGGTGGATTCGTCGGCATAGATGCGGTCGGCGTTCATGCTGATCCAGTAACCACCGGATGCGGCCATGTCACCCATCGACACCACCACCGGCTTGCCGGCGGCCTTGAGCGCTTCCACTTCACGACGGATCTGCTCGGAAGCGAATACTTCACCACCCGGCGAATCCACACGCAGCACCACCGCCTTCACGTCGTCGTCGTCGCGTGCCTCGCGCAACAGCGCCGAGGTCGAGACGCCGCCGATGCGACCGGCCGGCAGGTCACCGCCGCCGATTTCGCCTTCGGCCACCACCACCGCCACCTGCGGACGCGAATCCATCGGCGAACGGCGTGCGTCGAGCTGGGTCAGGTAGTCGCCCAAGCCGATCTGGCGGTAGCCACCGTCAGCATCGCCGTCGGCCACGCCGCGCTCGGTGAGCAGGGCGTCCACTTCTTCACGGGTCTTCAGGCCATCCACCAGCTTCTGCTGCAGGGCGAAACGGGCCAGGTCGCCTTCGGCGGCGGCAACGCCTTCCGGCAGGGTGTCGATGCCCGCGGCCAGCTGCGCGGCGTCGAGCTTGCGTGCCTTGGCGATGTCGCCGAGGTAGCGCTGCCACACGTCGTTCATCCAGAACAGATCGGCTTCCTTGGCCTGCGGCGAGGCGGCGTCGAGCACGTAAGGCTCAGCAGCAGACTTGAACTCGCCCACCTTGAACAGGTGCACGTCCACGCCCAGCTTGTCCTGCAGACCGCTGCGGAAGTACTGGCGATAGCGGCCCAGGCCTTCCAGCAACAGACCGCCCATCGGGTCCAGATAGACCTCATCGGCCTGCGCGGCCAACAGGTACTGCGACTGGCCCATGTTCTCGCTGAAGGCCACGACCTGCTTGTTGGCAGCACGCAGGTCCTGCAACGCAGCAGTCACTTCACGCATCGAGGCGAAGCCGCTGGGCTGCAGCTTGTCCAGCTGCAGCACCACGCGGTTGATCTTCTTGTCGTCCTTGGCCGCTTCGATGGCGCGGATCAGATCGCGCAGCTGCAGCTCTTCGGCATTGGTTTCACCCAGCGCCTTGCCCAGCGCGCGGCTGAGCGGGTCGGTGCTGTACTGCTCGACCAGCCGGCCTTCCGGAGCGATCACCAAGGTGGTGCCTTCCTGCAGCGCCGGCGCCGACGAAGCGCCCTTGCCCACCGCGACCATCAAGACGATCAGGATCAGGAACAACAAGCCGAAGAACAGCAGGTTGAGGATCAACCGCCGGGTAAAGTTCATCACGTCCCAAATGCCGATGAAGAAACTGGCAACGGGATTACGGCGTGGCACAGGGGGGGGATTCATGGACGCTCCGATTGGGGCTGGTTGCAAGTCAGGATACGCATAACCGGAGGCCACCGGCATGGCCTTTAAGTCAGGGGGCAGCCTGGGCGATATGCCGGTTGCTGCTGACCCGCAGCCGCCAACCCAACAGCACCGCTGCCACGGTCAAACCAATGATCAGGCCAATCCACATGCCCTGCGGCCCCCAGCCCAGGCCCAGTCCGAGCCCGGCGCCGACCGGCATGCCCACGCCCCAGTAGGCGAACATGGCAATGAACATCGGCACGCGGGTGTCCTTGAGCCCACGCAGGGCACCAGCGGACAGCACTTGGATGCCGTCGGGGATCTGGAAGGTGGCCGCGTACAACAACAAGGTGGAGGCCAACGCAGCCACCGCCAGGTCGTCGGTATACAAGCCAACCACCGCGTCATGGCCCAGCAGCAAGGCGGTGATCGACACCATCTGGGTCACCAGCACGATGGCATACCCGGCCCAGGTTGCCCGGCGCACACCCAGCGGATCGTTGCTGCCCACGGCATGGCCGACACGCACGGTGGTGGCCTCAGCCACGCCCATCGGGATCATGAAGCACAGCTGCGCCACGTTGATCGCGATCTGGTGCGCACTGGCCTCGGTGGCACCGATGCGGCCAATCAGCAGCGCGGTGATGATGAACAAACCACCCTCCATCAGCACGGTGATGCCAATCGGCAGGCCAGTGCGAAGGAGGTCCCAGATCGCACGCGGACGCGGCAGTTCAAAGTGGCTGAACAGCTGCAGGTGGGCGAAGCGCTTGGTGGTCCACAGGTAGGTGGCGAAGGCGATGGCCTGCACCCACATGGTCACCGAGGAAGCGATGCCCAAGCCTTCGGCCCCCATCTCGGGGAAGCCGAACTTGCCGTTGCACAGTGCATAGCCCAAGGGCCCGAGCACCAGCAGGCCACCGAAACCGATCAGCATGGTCGGCAGTGTCCAGTGCATGCCTTCACTGAGGTAGCGCATGCAGAAGTACAGGGTCAGCGCAGGCACGCCCCAGCGGATGGCATGCAGGAAGTCGGTGGCACCTGGCACGATTTCAGGGGCGATACCGAACGCTGGAAGGAACGCAGGCACCACGCTCAGGAACAGGAACATCAACGCGCTCAAACCCACGCCCAGCCACAGTGCCTGGCGGAACAAAGGGCCGATTTCGCGGTCACGGCCAGCGCCGTGCAGCTGCGATACCGACGCGGTAAGCGAGATCAAGGTGCCGATCGGCACCAGCATCGGCAGCCATAGCAAGGCCGTACCGATGCTGACCGCAGCAAAGGTATCGGTGCCATGGTGGCCAGCGATGGTGTTGTCGACGAAAGCAATCAGACCGGTGGAAACGTGGCCCAGCACCAGAGGCAGGGCAAGCAGACCGGTCGTCCGCACTTCTTGCATGAAGCGCGGCGTGGCGGGAGACATGGACATAAACAAAGAAGACGCAGACTGCGGCCGGCGCAGGAAGCGCACAGATGCCGGGTCGCGGGCCGCCTATTCTAGCGTGGCGAGGCAGTTACGGCCCCGCACCGCGGATGAACGGGCGGAGCGGCGGCGCACAGCGAGGCACTTAGTGCCCCACTTTCTCGCGCAGCCAGGCATCACGCTGCGCCGGTGCCAAGGCCAGCAACTGGGTACGCAGTTCTTCACGCTGCTGCGGCGGGGTGCGCTGCGAAATCAGGCTCAGCTGTTCCAGCTGGGCGGCATCGAGTTGCCGCAGCAGGGCGATCACCGGCTCGCGCTCGGCGGCCGGCAGGAAGCCCAGCAAGGGCTGCAGGCGCGGATACAACACCCCCAGCTGCGGGCCCAGCAACCAACCATCGCGATGCATCTGGTCGATAGCCATATAGCGCGCACGCAGGGCTTGGCGCTGCGCGTCCGGCAATGCCGCGATTGCTGCCGCTGCCTGGCGGATGCGTTGTTGTTCACCGGCCGGCAGTGCCTGCCAGGTTGCATAGCGGCTGCGAACCTCGCGCTTCTGCTCCGGGCTCATCGAGGCCCAGGCACTTTGCGTGCTGACGACGATGTTGGTGACGGGGCTGGGCGGCAGCACTGGCACGGCGGTCGGTGCGGCAGCATGCAAGGGCAGCGCCACGATCAGCACCAGCCAGACCAAGCCGAACTTACTCATCCGCATCGCTCGTCTCCAGCGCAGCACCGACCGGTTCCGGACGGCTGGGCTGCGGTTGTGATTCATCCACCGGGATCGGGCCACCGGCTGCATACCAGGCATGGAAATCGGCATCACGGGCCGTGTCCAACGCAGGATCGGCCAACATGGCTGCATCGGCGGCCGCATGCGGGTCTGCGCCCGGTCCGGCCGGGGTGCTGTCGTCGGGCAGCGATTCCACCTGCACCGGACCATTGTCGGCCAGCCCATTGCCGCCATTCGGGTCGGCGCTCACTGCCGTATGCGAACGCCACCACCACAACGCCACCACTGCCAGCAGCAACAGCGGCAGGCACAGCAGCAGCCAGGTGCGCAGCGTCCACGGCTTGGACTGCTTGCGCCGCGGTGCGGGCTTGCGGCGACGGCCGTCTTCCACGCGCGGGTTGCTGCTTGCAGTAGCGGCTGGAGCGGAGGCGGCAGGCAAGGCACCGGTAATGACCGATTCGCGCAGCTGTTCGAGCTGCTGCAGGCGCGGCGGCGACAGGTCGCGGATCAGCGCCTGCACCTGCTCGGCCAAAGCGCGCCAGCTGGCAGCATCCGGGCGACCACCGGCATCCAGCGGGCAGGCACCAGCCAAGGCTTGCCGATAGGCATTGGCGTCCACACCCAGCACCGCCGAGGCGGGCGCTTCGTCCAGGCCGGCACCAATCCGCAGCAGCAGCGCCAGGCGCTCGCCCGCTGCCAGCGTGCCCATATGGGCGAAAGCTGGCTCCCAGTTGCCCGGGCTGGTTGGCTTCAGCAACTGCGGGGTACTGCACAGCAGGCCCCAGAAGCGGGCCGGCCATTCGACCATCAGCAGCTGCGCGGCATGCCCGGCAAAGGCACGCATGGCCACGGCCACCGCACGCTCGCCGACGGCGGCATCGCCGGCCTGCAATTCAGCAACTACCAGGGCGCGGCGTTCCACCCCGCGCAAAAAGGCGGACAGAGCATTGGCTGCGGCCGGCGAAAGAGGGGCTGGTGCAGCCATCATGTGAACTCCGTCATGCCGTGATGATACCGAGCGCACACCCTGCTGCCGACGCCCCAGGCCATCACCGGACCGATTCTGCAAGCCCCTGCAGCAACTTGTGCACAGCGTCAATACGCTATGACAAGCGACTCAAGCAAGCCGCCGTGAGACTGTATTTCTTTTTTGTTTCACGGATAACCTGTTGATTTATATTGAATATTTCATGTGGCTATTTTTTGACCAAGTTGACCCAAAGGCTTGCTCCATCGCCCTGAACGCGTGGAGCACATTACTCACCCACAGAGTTATCCACAGGAAGTGTGGATAACAATAAATCTCCAAGCGCAGCCAGCGTTTACGCCGCATTTATGCAGGACTTCACAGCATCTGGACGCGGGTGAATGGCGGCAGCCAAACCTCCGCCTACGGCTAAACTTGGTCCATGCCTGCCTGCCCCACTCTGCGCCTCGCCCTGCCGGTGCCCCTGCCACAGCTGTTCGACTACCTGCCCCCGGCCGGCGCCCCCGCGCCCGAGGCCAGCGATGTGGGACGTCGGTTGCGGGTGCCATTCGGTCCGCGCGAGCTGGTCGGGGTGGTCGAGGCCATCGGCCACAGCGATGACCCGGCGGCCTTGCGCCCGGCCCTGCAATGGCTGGATGAGGCCGCGCTGCTGCAGGGCGAACTCAGCGCCTCGCTGCGCTGGCTGTCACGCTATACCCACGCCCCGCTGGGCGAGGTGATCGCCACCGCGCTGCCCGCACCGCTGCGACGCGGCGAGCCGCTGCCCGACACCCACGGCTGGGCCTGGGAACTGACCGAGGCCGGTCGCGCCGGGTATGACCGCCTGCGCAGCGGTACCCGCCCGCAACGTCTGGCCACGCTGCTGCTGGAAGCTGCGGTCAATGAAGACCTGCTGGACGATCAGCTTGAAGACTGGCGCAGTGCCGCCCGCGCGCTGCTCAAGCGCGAGCACGCGCAGCGCATCGAAGTGGCGGCAGTGATTCCGCAGCCACGTATCGTCGCCGGCCCGGTACCGAACCCGCAGCAGCAAGACGCGATCGACGCACTGCAGGCGGCCGAGGGCTTCCAGCCCTTCCTGCTCGACGGCGTTACCGGCAGCGGCAAGACCGAGGTCTACCTGCAGGCGATCTGCCATTGCCTGCGGCAAGGCAAGCAGGCGCTGGTGCTGGTACCGGAAATCGGCCTGACCCCGCAGACCCTGCAGCGCTTCCGCAGCCGCTTGGGGATTCCCGTACATGCGCTGCACTCGGGCTTGAACGACAACGAACGTGCACGCGTGTGGGCAGCCGCCTCGCGCGGCGAAGCGCGGGTGATCGTCGGCACCCGCTCGGCGATTTTCACGCCACTGCCGCAGGCTGGCTTGATCGTGATCGACGAGGAGCACGATGGCAGCTACAAACAGCAGGACGGCATCCGCTACCACGCGCGTGATTTCGCCATGGTCCGCGGCAAGGCATTGAACGTGCCAGTGGTACTGGGAAGCGCAACGCCATCACTGGAATCCCTGCACAACGCACGCAGCGGTCGCTACACACATCTGCGTCTGCAGCAGCGTGCCGGCGACGCCAAGCCGCCGGGCGTGCGCGTATTCGACGTGCGCAAGCGACCGCTGCAGGATGGTTTGTCACCGGAAGTGCTGGTCGGCATCGAGCAGCAGCTGAAAGCCGGCAGCCAGGTATTGGTGTTCAAGAACCGCCGCGGCTATGCGCCGGTGCTGCTCTGCCATGACTGCGGCTGGACCGCACCGTGCAAACGCTGCAGCACACCACTGCACAAGACACCGATGACCGTGCACGGCGGCGGCCGACGGCTGCAGTGCCATCACTGCGGCGCGCGCCAATCGGTGCCACTGGCCTGCCCGGATTGCGCCAGCCTTGCCCTGCAACCGCAGGGCATTGGTACCGAGCGCCTGGAAGAACGCCTGCTGCAGTTGTTTCCGGACTATCCGGTGCTGCGCATCGACCGCAGCACCACCAGTCGCCGCGATGCGCTGGAGCAGACGCTGGCAACCCTCGGCGATCAACCCGGCATCCTGGTTGGCACGCAGATTCTGGCCAAAGGCCATGACCTGCCGAAGCTGACCTTGGTGGTGGTAGTCGGCATCGATGAAGGCCTGTTCTCGTCCGACTTCCGTGCCAGTGAAAAACTGGCCCAGCAGTTGATCCAGGTCGCCGGCCGCGCCGGTCGAGCCGAGCGCCCCGGCGAGGTCTGGCTGCAGACCCATCATCCGGACAACGCCTTGCTGCACACCTTGGTCAACGGCGGTTACCACGCCTTTGCCGAAGCCGAACTGCTGCAGCGCGAAGCGGCCGGATTTCCACCGTTCGCGCATATGGCCATGCTGCGTGCCGAAGCCAAGCAGGTGGAGCAGGCCAATGAATTCCTTGCTGCGCTCAAGCACCTGCTTCCCAGACAGAACGACGTCGAACGCTTTGGACCGATGCCGGCACCGATGCCGCGCCGTGCCGGTTTCCAGCGCACACAGCTGTTGCTGTCAGCCGAGCAGCGGCGACCGTTGCATGCGGCGCTGGATGGCTTGATGGCGCAGGCCTATGGTCTGCCGCAGGCGCGCCGCGTGCGCTGGTCGCTGGATGTGGACCCGATGGATCTGTACTGAGTGCTGTTGGAGTTTGTAGGAGCGGCGTAAGCCGCGAAGCTGAAAATGCCTGCGATCCCGGTAGAGCCGAGCCATGCTCGGCTGAAGCCTTACCGGTAGAGCCTCTGCCGAGCAAGGCTCGGCACGACGGGCAGGCGATCGCGGGTAACGGGAAAAATAGGCAATATGGCCGGTGAACAGCAGCGGGTTTGCACCGCCAAGATTGGTCA
>NZ_JBRREK010000099.1:0-8066 GCF_056760235.1 Stenotrophomonas sp. STEN018 | reverse complement strand
GGCTTTGTTTTGTGCTTTTTCTTTGTCTACGTCTTGTCCTTCGGCGTTGGCTTTGTCTTCGGCTTGTGCTTTGGCTTCCGCTTCGGCTTTGGCTTCGGCTTTTCCCTTCTCCCGTTTACGGGAGAAGGTGCCCAACGGGCGGATGAGGGGGGCTCTAGATTTTTACTACAAACTCGCCCCTCACCTCACAAGCGAAAGATGGGTGTTGAACACACCGTCGGGCGGGCAGGCTCCGCGCTTACCCGCGCTACGACCGCACTATTGCCCCACTTGAACAAACAGCATTACCGTATCTGCGGCCTTTTCTGCACCCTACGAAATCGCCCTACCGAGAATGGATCCGCACAGATGTCAGTAGCCGGATGGCCATTCAAACGTCTGCGCGACCTTGCCGGCGGCGCTCGCGTTCGTGTCCATGTCGCGGACTCGTTCGTCCAGCCTTTCCCGTGAGGCATTGCAGTACAACAACGCCGACTGCAAGCCCTGAAAATGCGAATAGCTGATCGACATGCAGATGGTCTCTCCGGCGATCACGCTCGAATTGTCGCGACAGCTGACGTCGCCTACCTTCCACTTCCCCGGATTCGCCTGCTTCACCGCAGAGAACACTGCGTCCAGCGTGGCACCAAGCGCTGCGTGACTGGTGTCGGCAGAACTCATCTGGCGAACCGGCGTTCGCAGCAACAGCGCCGGGCTGGCCCGTTCTACCGCAGCAAGGCAATAGGGCGCTTGCACCGTACCAGTCGTGCCCGCCACCGAGCCCGGAGCTGATCCAACCGACTTGGCTTCAGAGGCATGCACCGGAGCAGCTGATTCGACAGCAGCCACCTTCCCACTCGGCGTCCATTGGACAACGGTGTACTTCGTATTGAAGCCACCAATCAGCCTGCGATAGTCGTGCTCGGCCTTGTCGGCTTCCGCGCGGGTGTCGTAAGGGGCACAAAGCGGCGCATTCCCTGCAGGGATACCGTTTGCACGCGCAACCGCATCGAACTCCTCCTGATAGGCTGGAGCCTGCAGGATGGCGGCCTCGAATGCGCGTTCACCGGGCACTGCAATCTCGAATACACCACTGCTCACCGTCCACGCACGGTCAACGTAACCCGGCACGTCCGTGGTCGTCGCATAGCAGCGGAAGAAGCGTGAAACCGATGCAGTTGGTGCTGCCGCTGACGCCAGCGCCGTCGGCGCGGTCCAGTCGACGTCGTGCCAATTGCCGACCTTTACGAAATACATGCGCTTGTCCCAGAGCTCCCGTTGCTGCTGTCGAAACGCCTCGGCCTCTGCCCGCGTCGGCAATGCGATGCAGCTCTTGTCACCCGCTCCGCCCAGCTGCGCAACATGCCGGTGGAACTCACCAGCCAGACGATTGAGCACTTCAACGTCATGGCCTTGCACGCCAAACTCGAATACCGGCGACGCCCATATCTGGGCCTGTGCGCGCCCTGTGTCCGTCAATGAACACCAGACAAAATTTGTTCCGGGCACCGTCTGTGCAGCGACGGCCAGTGGCGGCAAACAAAGCGCGGCAACCGCCAGCGCAAGAATGCGACTCATAGTGCCTTCCCCCTGTGGATTCGGACGTCCGATCGGCACGCCGCCCCCGCGGCCAGCCAGGCGCAGTCTGCCACGATCCTGGCCAGCGCGGCGCCAACGCCCTCGGCATCCGCTGCTTTCCCCAGTGGCTCGCTTTGCCAGCACAGTGCAAGCCGCCCTATCCACCCCACTTCAACTCTGGCAGTCCGCTCCTCCCGGGTGGCAGGTGCACATGTCCTGTAGCCCGTGTGCCCGTATGCACACGGGCACACGGGCACACTCCACTCTATAGCTGCATCAGCTGACCCCTCGGCTCAGTAGCCCCGCTGCTTCAACCAGGCATCTACCTGCGGCTTGCGCTGTTCGCGCAGCCGCAGCTTGGTCTGGATCCCGGCAATCACCGTCTCCGCATCACGCCGCGAGGTCGGTGCGATGTGCGCATCGGCGAATGCCTTGATCTTGTCCACCATCTGCAGGTTGTCCGCACTGCGGCCGAGCCCCGGGTAGTAACGCGCACGCGAAGTACTGTCGACCAAGGTGTCCACCTTCTCGCGATGGGCAACGGCGAAGTCGAACGCCAGATCCGCATGCTCGCGCGATACGCCGCCAATCATGCCCGCACTGTTGGTCGCACCCGGCTCGTCGGTCAGCGCCATGTCCAGCGCGCGCTGCGCCAGTACCTTGTCCTTGGTCACAGCCAGCAAGCCGTAATACTGGTCACGCACCATCGCCGAGGTTTCCTGCTTGGCCAGCGCGTGCAGCTTGTCCCAGGTTGCTGCGTCGGCATTGCGCGCAACCACACCCAGCACACTGCTGCGCAGGTCCGGCGACAGCGAATCAGGCTGGGCCAGGAAGACATCAAAACGGCGCTGCGCCTCGGCAATCACCTGCACATCGTCCAACGCCGCCAAGGTGTCGATCAGGCCACTGCGCAACTCCTTGGTCTGTGCCGAGTCGCTGTCCTTGCCATCCCAACCCAGCGCCTGCAGTACCGGCGACAGGCGCGAACGCGCATAACTGCGGAACGCCGCCTGACGTGTGGCATCACCATCGAACATGCCGTCAATACCACTCAAGGTACCGGCGGCCATGTCCCACAGATCGGTCGGCGCGTCGGCGCTGATCTTCGCAGTCAGATCCAGCAGGTCGGCATCGGGCTGCAGGCCGGCTGCGGCCAATGCACTGGTATCCATCAACACACCGAGCTGGTCGACGACCGGCAGCTTGTCGAAGCTGGTGCTCAATGTCTTGAACTGTGCTGGTGCATACAAGGTGCGGTAATAGCCTTTCTGCCCGGCATTGACCAGCAGCGGACCGCTGCAGCCTGGCAGCTGCACGGCAGTGTCTCCATCGACCAGCGTGTGCACCACATCGCCACTGCCCACCCGCAGGCTTACCGGCACACGCCAGTGCAGTGGCTGCTTGTCCTTGCGATCAATCGTGTATTCACCCTGGCTCAGCTTCACCTGGGTATTGCCCGCCACGCAGCTGCTGCTGGCGCGGATCAAGGGCACGCCGGGCTGCAGCGTGAAGTCATGCGCGACCTCAATGAAACGCTTGCCGGGTGCAGCCTTGTCGATCTCGGCCCACAGGTCGTCGGTGACTGCATTGCCATAAGCGTGGGTGGCAACATAGCGACGCACGCCATCACGCCAGGCATCGGCTCCAACGTAATCCTCGAACATCGAGATCACCGCCGAGCCCTTGCCATAGGTGATGCCGTCGAAGGCCTGACTGGCCTGCTCCACCGTCTCCACATGCTGCACGATCGGATGGGTGGTGACGTAGGCATCACGGCCCATCGCGCTGCGACTGGTATGCGCGGCGTCGACGTTGTTGATGTCCCACTCCGGATGCAGCTTGCGGGTGGTGCGGGCCTCCATCCACGAAGCGAAACCTTCGTTGAGCCAGAGATCGTCCCACCACGCCATCGTCACCAGATTGCCGAACCACTGGTGCGCGATCTCGTGCGCGGCAATCGAGAACACGGCTTTCTTGTCGGAGACGCTGGACACGGCCGGATCCAGCAGCAGCGCATATTCGAAGGTGAAGATCGCGCCCCAGTTTTCCATCGCGCTGAAGAACTGGCTGCCGCCGGGTGCCGCAACGTTGTCGAGCTTGGGCAGCGGATACTTCACGCCGAAATAGTCGTTGTATTCACGCAGCACCTCGGCGCTGCTTTCCAGCGCGAACTGCGCCTGTTCGACCTTGCCGGTCTGCGCAATCACGCCGATCTCGGTGTCGCCTTCCTTGACGGTGACGCGCTCGAACTCGCCGCTGGAGAAGAACAGCAGGTAGGTCGACATCTTCGGCGTGGTCTGGAACACCACCTGCTTCAGCCCCTTGCCCAGCGACTTGCTGCTGGCCACCGGCATGTTGCTGATCGCCATCTCGGCTTCCGGCACGGTCACGCTCAAATCGAACGTCGCCTTGAAACCCGGCTCGTCCCAGGACGGAATGAAGCGGCGTGCATCGGAATTTTCAAACTGGGTGAACAGCGCGCGTTTCTTGCTGCCATCGGCTACCGGGTAATCCAGCGCGAACAATCCATTGGCCTGGGTGTTGATGGTGCCGCTGTAATCGATGCTCAGCGTGTAGCGGCCCGGCTGCAGCGGGTTGCCCACCACAAAGCTGGCGGTCTGGTTGGCCTCATCCACGCTGACCGTGGCCGGCATCGCCTTGCCTCCGGCGGCCTGTAGCTGGCTCTTGCCGAAGCGCATGCCCGCTGCCTGCAAAACAATACTGTTGGTGGGCTGCAGCACTTCCAGATCAATGCTGACCTTGCCGTCGAAACCCATCTGCGCCGGGTGTGGCGTGATCTCCACCCGGTAATGATCCGGACGTGCGGTGCGCGGCAGCTGCGTGGTGGCTTCATTGCGGGCCGCAGCGCCGGCTGCCGGCCCAGCCGCAAAGGCGGCGGGCGTGACAACGCAGGAAAGGGCAAGACTGATCGCGACAACAAGGGAACGGCGCATCGAAGCTCCTGACGACGGAAGGACATGGGCTTGATGCCCACCAACTCCGCATCATCTGCCCCTGCAACGCCCCC
The DNA here is from genome assembly GCF_056760235.1 of Stenotrophomonas sp. STEN018. NCBI lineage: Bacteria > Pseudomonadati > Pseudomonadota > Gammaproteobacteria > Lysobacterales > Lysobacteraceae > Stenotrophomonas > Stenotrophomonas sp. STEN018. The sequence continues at coordinate 3,481 of NZ_JBRREK010000099.1, read as the reverse complement.
CAACACTCCCGGAAGTCATAGCCCGACGCGAGCAGCTTCCTGTTGCGCGCGCTCAGCGATCATCGCCCGGTACTGCCGCGGTGCCATGCCGACTTCAGCCTTGAACTTGCGGGTGAACGCACTCTGGTCGCTGAAACCGCAGGCCTGGCCAATGCTAGCGACACTGTCCTCGCCATGCAGCAGGTGCAGTGCGATCTGGATGCGCAACCGCGTCAACACTTGTTGCGGCGTCATCTGGAACACCTTGCGGAACGAACGCTCCAGCTTGGACAGCGAGAAGCCGGTGATGTCCAGCAAGGTCTGCATGCGCACGTTTTCGGCGTAATGCGTGTTGAGGTAATCCAGTGCCAGCCGCAGCGGTTCGTATTGGGATTCCAAGCCGCCGCGCTGGCCGAGGTCGCGCGAGATGCCGATCAAGCCGATCACTTTGCCGTTCTCTACGATGGGCCGCTTGCAGGTCAGGCACCAACCCGGCTGCTGGTTGGGGAACAACTGCAGTTCCATCACGTTCTCGATCACCTCGCCGGCCAGCACCCGCGCATCCTGCTCGGTATAGGCCTCGCTCATGCCGACCGGGTACAACTCGTCGGCGCGCTTGCCGATGGCGTCGCTGCGCGACTTCATGCCCAGCCTCTGCATCATCGTCATGTTGACGTGGGTGTAGCGCCCATCAATGTCCTTGGCGAAAAACAGCACGCTGGGAATGGCGTCGAACAGGGCTTCGATTTCGGCAGGGTCAATACGCATCGGGTCAGTCAGGCTGGCAGCGGGGGCGTGCCAGCGCATTCTAGCCAGCCCGGGGCCGCTACCGCGCTGGCCATAAGTACTTGTCGGTGGCCGCTACCGCCAGATGAAGAAAAGTCCCGGGTCGGTATTGCCTGCATGATCGGGCGTATACGCACCAGGATCCTGCCCCGATGAGCCAAGCCATTCCTTCCAATCAGTATGCAGTGGGCCAGCTGTGGGCCTGCCAGGGCCGCCATGACGGTGAGCAGCCTACCCTGCTGATCAACCGCATCGACCAGCATCCGCTCGGTGGCGGCAACATCTACCACGTGACCCTGGACGGATTGAAGATCCGCAATCCCCGCGTGCCCGAGGGTGTCATGACCCAGCTCGCCCACGCCCCGGTCACCGACCAGACGCTGCAGCGCAGCCAGCTTCGCCTGCTTGGCCAGCAGGCCGCAGATCCGGTGTACCTGCAGGGCTATGGCCAATGGCGCGAAGCGTTTGATGCCGGAAATGCCGGTTCGTTTGGGGTCAGCGTGGCGACCATTCTGGAGATCGTCGAGCGGCAGCTCAACGGTACCCCGCTGGAGCAGCCGTAACGCCGAGCCATGCCCGGCGGACGCCCTACCGGTAACGCCCCTGCCGAGCATGGGTCGGCACTACCGGTTTGAATGCGTTGTTCATCCGGGTTTGAAACGACAACGCCCCGCTTTCGCGGGGCGTTGCCTGATACATCATGGTGCGGCTATCAGCCCCACGGATCCTGCAGGACCATGGTGTGGTCGCGGTCCGGGCCGGTCGAGACGATCGACACCGGGCAGCCTGCCAGTTCTTCCAGCGCGCGCAGGTAGGCGCGTGCGGCCGGCGGCAGCTTGTCCCACTCGGTCACGCCGTGGGTGTTCTCTGTCCAGCCCGGGAACTCCAGGTACACGGGGGTGCATTCTTCCCAGCCCTGTGCGTCCAGCGGGGCGTATTCCGAACGCTTGCCACGGTATTCATAGGCAATGCAGACCTTCAGCTTTTCCATGCCGTCGAGCACGTCGAGCTTGGTGATGCACAGGCCGGAAATACCATTGATGGCCACGGCGCGCTTCAGCGCGACGATGTCCATCCAGCCGCAGCGACGCGGACGGCCGGTCGAAGCGCCGTACTCGGCGCCACGGTCACGGATGCCCTGGCCGATTTCATCGTCCAGCTCGGTCGGGAACGGGCCGCCGCCAACGCGGGTAGCGTAGGCCTTGGCGATACCGAGCACGTAGTCGATGGCATCGGCGCCAACGCCGGCACCGGCCAGTGCACCACCGACGGTGGTGTTGGAGCTGGTGACGTACGGGTAGGTGCCGTGGTCGATGTCCAGCAGTGCGCCCTGGGCGCCTTCGAACAGCACGCGCTTGCCCTGCTTGCGCAGGTCATGGCAGATGCCGGCAACGTCGGACTTCATCGGCTCGACGTACTCGCCGAAGGCCAGTGCTTCCTGATACACGGTGTCGAAATCGACCGGCTCCACACCCAGGTACTTGGTCAGCACGAAGTTGTGGTAATCCAGCGCGGTGCGCAGCTTTTCAGCCAGCTGTTCCGGGTAATGCAGGTCGGCGATGCGGATGCCGCGACGTGCAACCTTGTCTTCATAGGCCGGGCCGATGCCGCGACCGGTGGTGCCGATGGCCTTGCCGCCTGCTGCCTTCTCACGCGCCTGATCCAGTGCAATGTGGTACGGCATGATCAGCGGCGCTGCCGGCGAGATCTTCAGGCGCGAACGCACTTCCACGCCAGCGGTTTCCAGCTCTTCGATTTCCTTGCGCAGGGCGGCCGGGGAAATCACCACGCCATTGCCGATCAGGCACAGCGCGTCATCGCGCAGGATGCCGGACGGAATCAGGTGCAGGACGGTCTTCTTGCCGTTGATGACCAAGGTATGGCCAGCATTGTGACCACCCTGGAAACGAACAACTGCGCCGATTTCCTCGGTCAGCAGATCGACGATCTTGCCCTTGCCTTCATCGCCCCACTGGGCGCCGAGAACAACAACTGATTGACCCATGACGGGTAACTCCTGAATTTTGCTGCGGCCATCGGGGCCGCGGACGGGGCCGTGCGCTGCGCTGCAGTCCGCCATCATGGACGCCCCATCGGGGAGCATCCGGCAAACGCCAGGGCCATACACGGAAAAAGCCGAACGGGGCACTCCAGGAGGAGTAAGCCCGACCGGCTTTTGTGGATTATCCGGGTTTTGCCTGACAGCTACCACCCCCGAGGCTGCAGGTTGGTATGGGCGTCAGGGTTTGGTTCAGTGGCGGACCCACCAAAGGACCGCCAGGCCTACGAACAGTGCCGCGGCGCCCATTCCGCGCAGGGATGCAGCAGGCTGCTCCAGCAGCTGCGCGGCCATCCGCTTCCACGCCAGCGGCGCGATGAACAGGAACAGACCTTCGATGATGGCCACTAGGCAGAGGGCGGAAAAGAGGTCTTGCATGCGTCAGAGTCTTCAAAAAAAACAGGTAGTGCCGAGCCATGCTCGGCAGGGGCATTACCGGAATAGCCGAACCTGTAGTGCCGAGCCATGCTCGGCAGGGGCATTACCGGAATAACCGTTGTAGGAGCAGCGTAAGCCGCGAAGCCGACACCGATGAAATCACGGGCTTGGCTGCAATCTGATCAGTCCCGGGCTTCGGGGGGGAAGGCCGCCACAAGTTATTTACGGCAAAACCCCCCCCCCCGCCGGAGGGGCAAAAAAAACACCCAACACCCGGGG